>NZ_JBFODU010000015.1:0-74218 GCF_040908505.1 Aeromonas sp. R1-2
ATGACGGATGGGTATGACTGTTACCAGAATGCGTTGGCGGAGCGGGTGAACGGGATTTTGAAAGGAGAGTTATTGTTGCAAAGCCCGCAGGATTTAACGCAAGCGCGGGAAATGGTGCGTGAAGCGGTGGATATTTACAACGCGGAGCGGCCGCATCATGCGTTGAAATACAGAACCCCCGATGCGGTACATAGGGGGTTCTGAGTGGAGAAATGCTAGTTGAAAATGTGTAAACCTATTTCAGGACTAGACAGTGGCGTTTGCCCTGTGACGGCGGCTTAGCGCACTTCAATCACATCCAGCATGTCCATCTCGTCGATGTCCAGCAGCGGCGCCTTTGGCATCTCGGGCGGATCAAACGCCTTGTCGCCGCCATCGATGATGCCGGAGTCACGGTTGATACTCTTGAAGTCAAACAGCTTGTGATCGAGCAGGTGGCTCGGGATCACGTCCTGAATGGCGGTGAACATGGTCTCGATACGACCGGGGAAGCGGCGATCCCAATCCTGCATCATCTGCTTGATGGCCTGACGCTGCAGGTTCTCCTGCGAGCCGCACAGGTTGCACGGAATGATGGGGAAGGCTTTGACGTCGGCGTAGCGGATCAGATCCTTCTCTTTGCAGTAGGCCAGCGGGCGGATCACCACGTTCTTGCCATCGTCGCTCACTAGCTTGGGCGGCATGGACTTGAGCTTGCCACCGTAGAACATGTTGAGGAACAGGGTCTCGAGGATGTCGTCGCGGTGGTGGCCAAGGGCAATCTTGGTGCAACCCAGCTCCTGGGCGGTGCGGTAGAGAATACCGCGGCGCAGCCGTGAGCAGAGGGAGCAGGTGGTTTTGCCTTCCGGTACCTTCTCCTTGACGATGGAGTAGGTATCTTCCTCGACGATCTTGTACTCGATACCGAGGGAATCCAGATACTCGGGCAGCACATGCTCGGGGAAGCCGGGCTGCTTCTGATCCAGGTTGACGGCAACCAGATCGAAATGGATGGGGGCGCTGGCTTTGAGGCTCATCAGTATGTCGAGCATACCGAAGCTGTCCTTGCCGCCGGAGAGGCAGACCATGACCTTGTCGCCCTCTTCAATCATGTTGAAGTCGGCAATGGCCTGACCCACGTTGCGCCGCAGGCGCTTCTGCAGTTTGTTAAAACTGTATTTTTCTTTGGCGTTCAGCTCTTCTAGCATGCTCGTAAAACCCGGGACACAAATAAGCGCGTTATTATAGCCATGTCCCGGGGGAGGGCAAGGTGCCAGGCACCTTATGATTGATTGCGACGACTGTCGACCGGGCAGCTGTAGTCCGCCGGTTTGAGGATCAGGATGTCGCAGGAGAGGCGGTCAATCACATGTTCGGCGGTATTGCCGAGCAGAGCAGCAGAAAGCCCGGTACGGCCGACGCAGCCCATGATCATCAGGGTCGCCTTGAGCTCTTCGGCCATATCCGGCAACACCTCTTCCGGTAGCCCCTCTGCTACCCGGGTCCAGAGATGACCGATCCCGAACTTGTCGGCATGCCTCAGCAGCAGGCTTTCGTGGTGTTTGCGGATCGCTTCATTGTAGGCGTTGGGATCAAACTCCGGCAGCTCGATGGCCACGTTGACCGGGGTGCCAGGGTAGGTGTTGACCAGATAGAGGTTGGAGCCCAGTAGTTCGGCGATGTCGCTTCCCTCCTGGGTGATCCGTTCGTTGAGCAGTTTCTGATCCGGATCGTCGCTTGAGCAGTTGATGGCGGCGATGATGTTGCCGCCCCGTTGCCAGTGACCCTCCTTGACCAGCAGCACCGGACAGGGGCATTTGCGCAGCAGGTGCCAGTCGGTGGGGGTAAAGATGAAAGTTTGCAGGAAGCTGTGGTGGTGAGTGGCTTTGACCACCAGATCGTGGCGCTGCTCCAGCACTTCCTGAATGACACACTCGAAGGGGCGATTGTGCCAGACCACCTTCACTTCGCATTCGATCCCCTGTGCCCGATAGGGGGTCAGGATCTCGTCCAGCCACTCACGTCGCTGTGAAATGACGCCGTCGCGCATCTCTTGCCGCTCGTCCACCGAGAGCATGGCGGTCATTTCATACGAGAAGTCATAGATGGTGAGCAGCAGGGTCAGATGGGCGTTTTCGTCCAGCTCGGCGACTTTGACTGCCCGTTCGAGGGCGATTTGACGCTCCTCTTCTGGATTGATAACCACCAGAATATTCTGATATTTGACCATCTTCTCCTCCTTGGAAAAGTCCAATGACAGCAGAATCTTAGCCATTACAGCTTAGCGCAGGAGGAGGGTATGGGGAACGTACCGGATCACATTCCAGAGGAAAGGATCCGGCAGGGAAAGCAGGAGAAAAGCTGGAGGGTAAGCGGAAAAATCAGCCGCAGGGCGGGCGAGTGGCTCCGGCCATCATGCCAAGGGCGACCTGATCCAGCACGGTAATGTATTTGCCTTTAACGCTGATGAGACCGGACTTCTGGAAACGGCCGAGCAGACGACTGATGGTCTCAACGGTCAGCCCCAGATAGTTGCCAATGTCACCACGGGTCATGGAGAGACGGAACTCCTTGGCGGAGAAACCGCGCTCGGAGAAGCGTACCGACAGATTGTGCAGGAAGGCGGCGAGGCGCTCTTCGGCATTCTTCTTGGAGAGCAGCAGGATCATCTCCTGATCGCCCATAATTTCGCTGCTCATCAGACGCATGATCTGCTGGCGCAGTTTGGGCATCTTGCCGGAGAGATCATCCAACACTTCAAACGGGATCTCGCACACCATGGCCGTTTCCAGCGCCTGTGCGAAGGAGGGGTGGGCCTGCTTGTTGATGGCATCAAAACCGACCAGATCGCCAGCGAGGTGGAACGCGGTGATCTGCTCATCCCCTTGCTCGGTGATGGTGTAAGACTTGATGGTCCCGGAACGGATGGCATAGAGCGATTTGAACTCATCGCCAGCCTTGAACAGCTCTTCACCCTTCTGGATCGGCTTCTTGCGCTCGATGATGCTGTCCAGCTGATCAAGCTCGTTGTCGTTCAGAGTGAAGGGAATACAGAGCTGACTGATGCTGCAATCCTGGCAATGAATTGCACAGCCACCGCTCTGGATACGTCTGCCAGGTTTCTTTTCCGGGATCATAGGCTCATACGAATAATTGATTTATATCAAACAAGTTTACCATCAACTCATCCGTTTTGGATAGGGTTTCAAAAGGAAGCAATGCCAATCCAGAAGGTATGCACCCCGAACAAAATGAGCAGCAGGGCACCGCCAAGGCGCAAACTGCGCAGGGTGAGCCAGTATCTCAGGCGATCGGCAAGCCCTCCCAACGCAAACAGGGTGGGCAGGGTGCCGAGACCAAAAAAGAGCATGATGAGCGCCCCGCCGCTGGCCGAACCGGCCGCTGCGCTCCAGGTCAGCATGGAGTAGACCAGCCCGCAGGGGAGCCAACCCCACACCATGCCAAAGGGCAATGCCTGCAGCGGTGAGGTGAAGGGGATAAATTTACCCGCCAGCGGTTTGATACGGGGCCAAAGTCTTGCGCCGAGCCGCTCCAGCAGCAAGATCCCTTGCCACCAGCCCGCCAGATAAAGGCCGAGCGCAATCATTAATAACGCAGCTACGAGACGCAATCCGGCGATGGCGTGTTTGCCAGCGCCCAACTCGCTGGTGGTGGCGAGCAGGCCGCCCACCAGGGCACCAGCAATGACATAGCTCAGGATCCGGCCGAGGTTGTAGTTGAGCAGATAGGCGAGTCGCCCCCAAAAATGCTGCTTGTTGGCGGGGATCGCCATGGAGAGCGCGGCAGAGACACCCCCACACATGCCGATACAGTGGGCTGAGCCTGCCAGTCCGACCAGCAGGGCGCCGGCCAGATCAAGGTTGTGGGTCATGGTCAGCAGGCTTTACGGGTTTGTGGGCAGGTTGCTCTTCGTCAAACAGGATGTTGGAACCCTGCCGGTCGAGATCTTCAAACTGCTCGGAGCGAATGGCCCAGAAGAAGACGACCCCGGCGATGATCACAAACAGGATGGCGATGGGGATCAGGACAAAAATTATATTCATGAGAGGTACCTTGGCGTTCATCCTTGGCAAGCGTCCCCTATGGTAACCCTGTTCGGGCAGGGGGCCAGCCGCTATCAGTTAGAAATGTGGCCTGCATCGGAGGCAGGCCACATTTTCAGCTATTTTCCGCCACCAGCCTCATCGGTTGAGGCGCATGGAGTTGGTTACCACGATGAGTGAACTGAGCGACATGCCCGCCGCCGCCAGATAGGGGGGGAGCCAGCCGCAGGCTGCCAGCGGCAGCACCAGCAGGTTGTAACCGATGGACCAGGCGAAGTTCTCGATGATGATCTTGCGGGTACGCATTGCCAGCACTCTGGCCTCGAGCAGTCGGCTCAGGTCATCGGCCAGCAGGATGGCATCGGCGCTGTTTTTCGCCAGATCGGTGCCACCAGCCATGGCAAACGAGGCGTGAGCGCCAGCCAGTACCGGGGCGTCGTTGATACCATCGCCCACCATGATGCTGATATCACCTTCGGCTTCACGAGCCTTGAGATAGGCCAGCTTGCCATCGGGCGAGACCCCCTTGACCAGCTCATCCACGCCCAGCTCGCGGGCAATCTCGTCTGCCTGCAAAGAGCTGTCGCCAGTCAGCACGGTAGTTTGCAGACCTGCTGCCTTGAATGCCGCGATCAGCGCCCTGGCATCGGGGCGCAGGGTATCTTCCAGATTGAAGCGGGCCAATACCTGCTGCTCGTCGGCCAGATAGATAGCCAGACCGCGACCATGCTCTTGCGCCGGATCCAGCCCAAGCCAGCGGGCACTGCCGATGCGGTAGCGTACGCCATTCACCAGCGCTGTTATGCCGTGACCGATGACCGGGGTGATCTCGCGGGCGGATGGCAGCACACTGATACTGTCGGCGGGCAGCCGGAAGGCGCGGGCAATCGGGTGTTCGGATTGCGCCTCCATGGCCCGAGCGATGGCGAGGCAGTGCGTCTCGTCCATCTCTGCCAAGGTGGTGGTGCCTGTCAGACTGATCTCCCCTGTGGTCAGGGTGCCGGTCTTGTCCATCACGATCCGGTTGGCCTTGGTCAGCACGTCCAGCACATGACCACGGCGCAGCAGAATGCCGTTGCGGGTTAGATTGGCTGTGGCCGAGGTCAGTGCCGTCGGGGTCGCGAGTGACAGGGCACAGGGGCAGGTGGCCACCAGCACGGCGAGGGTGACCCAGAACGCCTGATCCGGTTGATGGAAGTGCCAGAAGGTCCAGACCGCGGCGGCAATGATCAGCAGCACCAGAATAAAGTGGCGTGACAGCTGATCCGCCATCTGGGCGATGGCCGGTTTGTCATCAAGGGCGTGATCCTGCAGCCGCATGATCTGGGCGATCCGCGACTCTTCGATACGGTGGCTGACCCGGATCTGCAGCGGCGCATCCGTGTTGATGGTGCCGGCATAGACCTGCTCACCGCGCTGTTTAAGCAGGGGCAGCTGTTCGCCGGTCAGCATGGATTCGTTGAGGCTGGCTTGCCCTTCGACAATGATGCCGTCAGCTGGCAAGGTTGCTCCGGCCAGCACCCGTACCCGATCGCCGACCTGCAAGGTCTTGGCCGCTACCTCATGCTCCCCTTCATCATCGATGCGGGTCGCCATGATGGGCACCAGTCTGGCCAGGTTGGAGCTCGATTCCGACGCCTTGCGCCGGGCCCGCAACTCGAGAAAGCGCCCCAGCAGCAGGAAGAAGACGAACATGGTGATGGAGTCGTAATAGACCTCACCGGTATTGAACACGGTGGCCCACATGGAGGCGATAAAAGCCCCGATCAGCGCCAGCGACACCGACACATCCATCGACAAGTGACCCTGTTTCAGGCTGCGCCAGGCACCCACATAAAAGGGCTGGGCCGAGTAGATCATGATGGGGGTGGAGAGCAACAGGCTTATCCACTTGAAGTAGACCATGAACTCATCTTCAACGCTGATGAAGAGATCCATGTAGAGGGCCACGGCGCACATCATCACCTGCATCGAGCCCAGCCCCGCCAGTGCCAGCCGGAACATATAGCTGCGCACCTCTTTGGCGTAGAGCGCCTCCTGTTGATGGGTCTGGAACGGATAGGCGCGATAGCCGATCTGGGCAAATCCCTTGAGGATGTCACTCAGGGAGAGCTGGTCCGGATCCCACTTGATGCGGGCCCGGTGGGTGGTGGTGTTGACGTTGATGTAGCGCAGGCCGCCAAGGGTCATCAGGTGGCGTTCGATAAGCCAGGCACAGGCGGCGCAGGTGAGCCCTTCAACTGTCAGCTGGATTTCGCGAAGGGTACCGCTGTCGGTGACAAACTCCTGTTGCACTTCTGCCAGATCGTAGTGGGTGAGGGCGGCCAGCTCCTCGGGCACCAGATCCCCCTTGGTGCCGGGAGCGGTGCGGTGATCGTAGTAACTGGCGAGGCCGCACTCCATGATGGTTTCTGCCACCGCCTGACAGCCGGGGCAGCACATGGGGCGAACAATCCCCTTTATCTCGAGGGAATAGCCACTATTGGCGGGTACCGGCTCGCCACAGTGAAAGCAGGGGGTCATGATTGATGCCCCCCTGAATGCAGAATGCAAGCAGCAGGTGCGCTGGCGAGAACCGGCTCGCCACAGTGAGAACAGCCGGTCATGGCTTAGCGTCCTTTCGGGTCGAGTTCGACAGGGGCCAAGGTGGGCAGCTGGACGGTCTCTTGCAATCGCCACTCATGATCGAAGGCATCGACCCGAATGTGCCACTTGCCGACCAGCGGCTTGTCGAAATGGAGGCGATAGGTGCCGCTCGCATCGGCGGTGATCATGTGTTCGCTGTCCTGACCGGCCAAGGTCGGGTGGAACAACGAGAGATAGAGAGCTTGCCCGGCAGGAATATCGCCGCTGATGGGTTTGAGAGTCAGCTCGTTGCCGTCAACCTCCAGTCCAAAGCGGATATTGAGCGCTTCGGAGCGGTCAAACTTGCTCAAGTCCTGATTGATCTCTTTCCCTTGTTTGTAATAGTCCTCGGCCACCAGATTGACCCCATCCTTGCTGGCGATGATGGCGGTGGCGATGCTGCCGACCACGGCGGCAGTGGGGAGGGCGATGATAAACCAGGGCCAGAATTGGCGATACCACGGTTTGGATAGAGGTTGGGTCATGATTGCTACTGCCATGAAACGAATGATTAACGTGGAAGATGGTTTTTACGCAACACAAGATAACAAAAAGCCTCGAGGAGTCGAGGCTTTTTGCTGTGTAATCACGTGTTTATCACATGTTACAACGTTACGGGCGAACCTTATTTGGCAGACTGTTGATGAGACAGGCTGTAAACGTAGGAGGCCAGCAGGTGAACCTTGTCCTCACCCAGAATGTCTTTCCAGGCTGGCATCACGCCGTGACGACCGTGGGTGATGGTTTGTACCACCACTTCGCGGGAGCCACCGTAGAGCCAGGTGTTGTTGGTCAGATCTGGCGCACCGACGGCAACACCGCCCTTGGCATCGGCCCCGTGGCAGGCTGCGCAGATGGCAAAGCGTGCTTCACCTTTCTTCGCTTCCACCAGGTCGACCTTGCGACCGGAGAGGCTCAGCACATAGGAGGCCACTTCCTGAACACCATCTTTGCCGAGGATTTCACCCCAGGCAGCCATGATCCCCTGACGACCGCCCATGATGGTGGTCTTGATTTGATCAGGCTGGCCGCCCCATTGCCATTCGCTATCGGTCAGGTTCGGGAAGCCTCGGCCACCGCGGGCATCGGAGCCGTGGCACTGGGAGCAGTTCTGCAGGAACAGACGCTGACCCACTTTCAGGGCTTCCGGATCCTTGGCGATCTCGGTGATGGCACGATAGGTTTTGCCATCCGCTTCGTAGGTGAGTTCACGGAACTTGGCGCCGTAGATCTCGTCAGCCTTGGCGACCTCGCGGTCGTATTCCACCGCGCGACCTTCGGCCTTGGCCGATTCGGTTGCAGCCTTGGACTCAGCCAGCGAACGCACGTCCTGGTTGGAACTTTGCCAGCCCAGCAGGCCTTTGAAGTTGCCAAGCCCCGGGAAGGCGATCAGATAGACCAGACCGGTGACGATGAAGAAGAGGAACATGTAAGTCCACCACTTCGGCAGCGGGTTGTTGATCTCCTCGATGCCATCGAAGGAGTGACCCATCGATTTGCCTTCTTCAACACCCATCTTGTCCTTGCGGCACCACATCAGCAGCAAGAAGCAGCCGAGGATGGTTCCCAGACTGATGACAGTCACAAAAATGCTAAACAGAGTGCTCATTATTGTTTCGCTCCTGCGTTCTTTTTATCAGCACCGGGTTGCTCATCATCGGCAAAAACCAGATTGGCAGCCTCGTCGAAAGAGGTCTTGCGGCGTTTGCTGTAGGCCCAGACGATGATGCCAATCATTATGGCCATCAACAGCAGGGTATACAGACCGCGAAATGTGCCGTAGTCCATCTTCGCCTCCTTATTTCAGGGCATGACCCAGTGATTGCAGATAGGCCACCAGCGCATCCAGCTCGGTTTTGCCCTTGACGGCTTCGCCAGCACCCTGAATATCTGCGTCGGTATAGGGCACACCGAAGTGATCGCGGAACAGCGCTAGCTTCTTGGCCGTCATCTCGCCAGTCAGCACATTGGTATCAAGCCAGGGGTAGGCGGGCATGTTGGATTCCGGTACCACATCGCGCGGGTTGATCAGGTGAACCTTGTGCCACTCGTCGGAGTAGCGGCCACCGACACGGGCCAAGTCCGGACCAGTACGCTTGGAGCCCCACAGGAAGGGGTGCTCCCAGACGCTCTCACCGGCGACCGAGTAGTGACCGTAACGCTCGGTTTCGGCACGGAACGGACGGATCATCTGGCTGTGGCAGTTGGTGCAGCCTTCGCGAATGAAGATGTCGCGCCCTTCCATCTGCAGAGCGGTGTAGGGCTTGAGGCCCTCCACCGGCTCGGTGGTTTGCTTTTGGAAGAACAGCGGGGTGATTTCAACCAGGCCCCCCAAACTGATGGCGAAGATGATACCGACCACCAGCATGGGAACGCTTTTTTCAAATATTTCGTGACGGTTATTGTTGCTCATGGGTTGACCTCTTCAATCATGCTGGCTGGGCGACAGGTTCCAGAGAACCTTTGGGCGCAGTGATGGTGCGATAGGCGTTGTAAGCCATCAGCAACATGCCGGTGACGAAGAAGCAGCCACCCAGGAAGCGCACGAAATAGAAGGGATAGGATGCCTGCAACGCTTCAACGAAGCTGTAGGTCAGGGTGCCATCTTCGTTGACTGCACGCCACATCAGGCCCTGCATCACGCCTGAAATCCACATGGCAACGATGTAGAGCACGGTGCCCACGGTCGCCAGCCAGAAGTGAACGTTGATCAGCTTGACGCTGTACATCCGGCCCTGGCCGAACAGGTTCGGGATCAGGTGATAGACAGCACCGATGGAGACCATGGCAACCCAGCCCAGCGCACCGGAGTGCACGTGACCGACGGTCCAGTCGGTGTAGTGGGAGAGGGCGTTGACAGTTTTGATCGCCATCATCGGGCCTTCGAAGGTCGACATGCCGTAGAAAGAGAGGGAGACGATCAGGAAGCGCAGGATGGGGTCATAACGCAGTTTGTGCCAAGCACCGGAGAGGGTCATGATGCCGTTGATCATACCGCCCCAGGAGGGTACGAACAGGATCAGGGACATAACCATGCCGAGGGACTGTGCCCAGTCAGGCAGTGCAGTGTAGTGCAGGTGGTGCGGACCGGCCCAGATATAGAGGGAGATCAGCGCCCAGAAGTGCACTATGGAGAGGCGATAGGAGTAAACCGGACGACCGGCCTGCTTGGGCACGAAGTAGTACATCATCCCCAGAAAACCGGCGGTCAGCAGGAAGCCTACCGCGTTGTGGCCATACCACCACTGCACCATGGCGTCCATGGCGCCGGAGTACATGGAGTAGGACTTCATGCCGGAGAGCGGCACTTCCATGTTGTTGACAATGTGCAGCACCGCAACGGTGATGATGAAGGCGCCGAAGAACCAGTTCGCCACATAGATGTGGGAGGTGGTGCGCTTCATCAGGGTGCCGAAGAAGACGATGGCATAGGCGACCCATACCACAGTGATGGCGATATCAATCGGCCACTCCAGCTCGGCATACTCTTTGGCGGAGGTGAAACCCAGCGGCAGAGAGATGGCGGCAGAGAGGATAATTGCTTGCCAACCCCAGAAGACGAAGGTTGCCAGCGGGCCACCAAACAGTCTGGTTTGACAGGTGCGCTGCACCACGTAAAACGAGGTGGCCATCAATGCACTGACGCCGAAGGCGAAGATCACTGCGTTGGTATGGAGGGGCCGCAGACGACTGTAAGTCAGCCACGGGGTCTCGAAGTTGAGGGCAGGCCAGATCAACTGGGCTGCGATCAGTACGCCAACCGACATGCCGACAATTCCCCAGACAATCGTCATGACGGTAAACTGGCGAACAACGGTGTAGTTGTACTCAGGATGGTTAGTTGTATGGCTCATCGTTATATTCCGCTTCCGATGCTGCTGTTGTTTGGTTTTGTATCCGGAGGACCGGACTGGCTTCATCAGCCACCGCCGACCAGTTGTTAACATCTGTTAACGAAAGGAAAAGCAAAAGATGGCTAAATGAAAACTGCATGGGAATGATACTGAAGTGACAGGTAAAATAACAGTATAAACAGTGATATATTTGGCTCCGTCCGGTCTCGATATGGCAGTTTTTTACCTTGTTCGAGATCACAAAAAACTATTTTAATTGCATCTTAATCGGGCAGTTTTTGATGAAAGAGAGACTTACCGCACGTAAAGTTTTGCACCTCGTACTGGTATTGGTGCTGTTATTGACGCTGATGGCCTATCGCACCTGGTTTTCGGCCGATAACAGCGTCTCTGCTGACCAGAAAAAAGATCAGATTTGTGATCTTTCCCACACACCTTGCAGCGCGCTGATTGGTGACAAGCCGCTGACGGTCGCCATCAAGGAATTACCGCTGCGCGCCGAACATGACTTTGCCATCGCTATTACCGGCGGCGATCCGGCCATCAAACCGGTGAAAGCGACACTCGAAGGCAAAGATATGTTTATGGGTACCATTCCGGTGAGCTTTGAAGAAATAGACGGACAGTGGCAGGGGGTGACCCAGGTGGGGAGCTGTACATCACCCGTCATGATCTGGTTGTTAAATATCGAGTGGAGTAATGGTCAACGCCAGCAATTGGCGCTTTCCGTTGCCCGGGAATAACGGCGCAAGAGGTGGGGAGTGGAAAAAATATTTGAAATTTCCCGGCCAGGCGTTACCTTCCCCAAACCATCAGGGAGTGAAGTTCATTTAATCATGATTGAAAAACAACCGTTTTATCGCACCCTCAACCAGCAAGCCAAGGCGCTGCTGGAGGGGGAAACCGATCTGATTGCCAATCTGGCCAACCTCTCCGCGCTGCTTAATCAGGAGCTGGCGGAGATCAACTGGGTCGGTTTTTATCTATTACAGGGCGAGACCCTGGTATTGGGGCCATTTCAGGGCAAACCGGCCTGCGTGCGGATCCCGGTCGGCCGCGGGGTGTGTGGTACGGCAGTGGCAGAGGGGAGAACCCAGCTCATTGACGATGTCCACCAGTTCGACGGTCACATCGCTTGCGATGGCGCGAGCAACTCGGAAATCGTGATCCCGGTGCGCCGTGGTGGCGAGATCATCGGGGTGCTCGATATCGACAGTCCGATTTTTAACCGTTTCGACCAGCAAGACCGGATTGGCCTCGAAGAAACGGTGCAAATTTTGGAAAGCATGCTCTAAGTCATTGCTAGATGGTTCGCAAAAGGCCCCAAGCTCTCTATAATGGGGCCTTTGTTGTGCTCGGGACGTGCCCGTGCGTTTATATGAAAGCCAAGGTTATACATGGAAAACACTGAGAAGCTGAAGAACAGTAAAGAGATCGTTGCCTACCTGGTCGAGAAATTCCCGGCCTGCTTCGTTGCTGAAGGAGAGGCCAAGCCGCTCAAGATTGGCATCTTCCAGGATTTGGCCGAGCGTCTTGCTGACGATGCCAGAGTCTCCAAGACCATGCTGCGTTCCGCACTGCGTCAATACACCTCCAGCTGGCGCTACCTGCACGGTCTCAAAGCTGGCCAGGCTCGCGTTGATCTGGATGGCAACCCGGGCGAGCTGCTGACCGAAGAGCACATCGAGCACGCCAAGCAAGCTCTGAAAGAGAGCAAAGAGCGCGTATTCGCCAGCCGTCGTACCAATACCAAAGAGAAGGATGAGAAGGCCAAGAAGCCCCGTCGTCCTGCTGTGCGCAAAACTGAGAAGGCTGATGTAGCTGCCAAGCCAAAAGCTGCCGCCAAGGCACCGGTCGCTGACGCTCCGCTGGTTAAAGTGGATGCCGCTACGCTGAAAGTGGGCCAGGATGTGCGCGTCGTTATGGGTAAATTCCCGGTTCCGGCAACCATCAAGGAAGTAACCAAGGACGATGTACAGGTCCAACTGCAGACCGGCATGATGGTGCGGGTCAAATCAGAGCACTTGGTTCTCTAAGGAGACAAATGTTGAAGCATGGCGTAATTCGTTTTTCCCTCGTTGCCTGTAGCCTGGCGCTTGCCGGGTTTGCACAGGCCATCGAGCCGGTGCTCAAGGAGAGTGATTTGCCTGTGTTGGCTCAAGAGAGCCAACATGCTACGGCCAGCAAGCGAATTACCAATCTGTTTACCCGCTCGCACTACAAACAGTTCAAGCTGGACGATGCCTTTTCCTCCGTGATTTTCGATAAATATCTGGAGAATCTGGACTACAGCCGCAACCTGTTTTTGGCCTCTGATATCAGCCGTTTTGAAAAGTACCGTAACGGTTTTGACACCGACCTCGAAAGAGGCCGTCTGGCTCCCGCCTACGAGATGTTCAACCTGAGTCAGCAGCGGCGTTATGAGCGGTTCGAATACGCCCTCAAACTGCTTGATACTCCTTTCGATTTTACCCAGACCGACAACTATGTGTTTGATCGGGAAGGGGCGGCTTGGCCCAAAGATGAAGCAGAGCTCAACGAGCTGTGGCGTCAGCGGGTCAAGTTCGATGCCCTGAGTCTCAAGCTCAGCGGCAAGGAGTGGCCCGAGATCAAGGAGCTGCTTGGCAAGCGTTACAACAACGCCATCAAGCGGATGTCCCAGACCGAGAGCGAGGATGTCTTCCAGCTCTTCATGAACTCCTTCGCTCGTGCCATCGAACCGCACACCAGTTACCTCTCACCGCGCAGTGCCGATCGTTTCAACACCGAGATGAACCTCTCACTGGAGGGGATTGGTGCCGTGTTGCAGGCGGAAGATGACTTTACCGTCATCCGTTCTCTGGTGCCCGGTGGCCCGGCTGCCAAATCTAACCACCTCAAACCCGATGACAAGATCACCGGGGTAGGGCAGGAAGATGGCAATATTGTCGATGTGATCGGCTGGCGTCTTGATGACGTGGTCGAGCTCATCAAGGGGCCTAAGGGGAGCAAGGTCAAGCTGGAGATCCAGCGCGGCAAGGGCGCAACCGCCAAGACTGAGCAGATCGAGCTGACCCGCGACAAGGTGCGCCTTGAAGACCGGGCAGCCAAGTCCAAGGTGATTAACGCCGAAGGCAAGAAGATTGGTGTCATCGAGATCCCCAGTTTCTACGTCAATCTGCATGACGACGTGATCAAGGAGCTCTCCAGCCTGAACAAGAAGAAGATCGATGGCTTGATCATTGATCTGCGCGGTAACGGCGGCGGCGCCCTGACCGAAGCTTCCGCCCTCAGCGGTCTCTTCTTTGCCAGCGGTCCCGTGGTGCAAATTCGTGATCACATGGGCCGTATCACGGTCAATGGCGATGACGATGGCAACGTCTACTACGGCGGCCCCATGTCGGTGATGATCGACCGCTACAGTGCCTCTGCCTCCGAGATCTTCGCTGCCGCCATGCAGGATTATGGCCGCGCGTTGATTCTGGGTGAAAACTCGTTCGGCAAGGGGACGGTGCAGCAGCATCGCAGCCTCGCCAAGGTCTATGACTTCTACGAGCAGCCGCTCGGTCACGTGCAGTACACCATCGCCAAGTTCTACCGGATCGACGGTGGCAGCACCCAGAACAAGGGCGTTGCGCCGGATATCAGCTTCCCGACACCGGTTGCTCCGGAAGAGACGGGCGAAAGCCGTGAGTTCAATGCGTTGCCGTGGGACAAGATTGCCTCCGCCAACTACGAGAAACTCGGCAACTTCGCCAGCGTATTGCCCAAGTTGCAGGCGGCGCACGATGCCCGGATCGCCAAGGATCCCGAGTTTGCCTATGTGATGCAGGACATCGCCGACTACAAGGAGGAGAAAGACAAGAAGTCGGTCTCCCTCAACGAGGCGGAGCGTGTTGCAGAGCAGGCGAAACAGGATGAGAAAGCGCTCAAACGTACCAACGAGCGTCTGGCACGTCTTGGCAAGCCGGCGGTGAAGAGTCTGGATGAACTGCCCGCTGATTTTGAAGCGCCCGATGAGTATCTCATCGAAGCGGCCAATATCACGGCAGATCTGGCCAAGGTCAGCAAACGCAGCTGACAAGGCGACCTCCAATGCACAAGGGCGACTGCGGTCGCCCTTTCTTTTTGTCTGGCGTATCTGACGTAATGCAAATTGTTTGACCCCGCCAGTTGGTTGTGACAGCCTCTTTCTCGCCTTTAACAAGCGTGGAAGCAGACAATAATGACCGATCACTCCCAGGCCATGACGGCCAAATATCGCCAGGATTATCAGGCGCCGCTCTACTGGATCGACACCATCGACCTCGATTTCCAACTGCAGGAGCCGCTGACCCAGGTCACCGCCATCACTCGCATTCGCCGCAACGGCGAGCACAATGCGCCGCTCGTCCTCGATGGTGAGCAGCTGACCCTCAAAAGCGTTGCCATTGATGGCATTCCCTGTGACCACTACGAGCAAGGCGAGAGCAGTCTGACCCTGTTCAACCTGCCGGCCGAATGTGTGCTGACCATTGTCACTTTGCTGGATCCGGCCGCCAACACCGCGCTGGAAGGGCTTTACAAGTCTGGCGATGCCTACTGCACCCAGTGTGAAGCGGAGGGCTTTCGCCGCATCACCTATTATCTGGACCGCCCCGACATTCTGGCGCGTTACAGCACCCGCATTACCGCCGACAAAGCCCAGTTTCCCTTCCTGCTCTCCAACGGCAACAAGGTCGACAGCGGTGATCTGGATGGCGGCCGTCACTTCGTGCAGTGGCAGGATCCTTTCCCCAAACCGAGCTACCTGTTTGCGCTGGTGGCCGGTGATTTCGATGTGGAGCGCAGCCACTACACCACCAAGAGCGGCCGCAAAGTGGCCCTCGAGATCTTCGTCGACAAGGGCAACCTCGATCGCGCCGGTTTTGCCATGGAGAGCCTCATCAACTCCATGCGTTGGGACGAACAGCGTTTCGGTCTCGAGTATGATCTCGACATCTACATGATCGTCGCGGTGGACTTCTTCAATATGGGCGCCATGGAGAACAAGGGGCTTAACATCTTCAACTCCAAGTTCGTGCTGGCCAATCCGGCCACCGCCACTGACAGCGACTACCATGGTATCGAACGGGTGATCGGCCACGAATATTTCCACAACTGGACCGGCAACCGCGTCACCTGTCGTGACTGGTTCCAGCTCAGCCTGAAAGAGGGGCTGACGGTATTCCGGGATCAGGAGTTCTCCTCCGATCTGGGCTCCCGTGGCGTCAACCGCATCAACAACGTGCGTACCATGCGCGGCCCGCAGTTTGCGGAAGATGCCGGCCCCATGGCGCACCCGATCCGTCCGGATGTGGTGATCGAGATGAACAACTTCTACACCCTGACCGTCTATGAGAAGGGGTCGGAAGTGATCCGCATGATGCACACCCTGCTGGGGGAAGATGCCTTCCAGGCCGGTATGCGTCTCTACTTCGAGCGTCACGACGGCTCGGCCGCAACCTGTGATGATTTCGTGCAGGCGATGGAGGATGCTTCCGGTGTGGATCTCGGTCGTTTCCGTCGCTGGTATAGCCAGTCCGGCACCCCCGAGCTGACCGTGACCGACGAGTACGATGCCGCCAGCGGTATCTATCGCCTCCATGTGAGCCAGCATACCCCGCCGACCCAGGATCAACCGCAGAAGCTGCCGCTGCATATCCCTCTCGACATCGAGCTTTATGACGAACAAGGTGCCGTCATTGCGCTGCAGTATCAGGGCAAGGCCATCGGCAACGTGCTCGACGTGCTGGAAGCGGAGCAGACTTTCGAATTCGATCGGGTGCCGGTCAAACCGGTTCCCTCCCTGCTGCGGGACTTCTCCGCGCCGGTCAAGCTGCACTATGACTACAGCGACGAAGCGCTCGCCTTTCTGATGCGCTTTGCCCGCAACGAGTTTGCCCGCTGGGATGCGGCCCAGATGCTGATCAACAAGGCGGTCATCGACGGGGTAGCGCGGGTACAGCACGGGCAGGGGGTTGAGCTCTCCCAAACCTTGCTGGCCGCCTTCGTCGCCATTCTGGACGATAGTGATCTCGATTTGGCCCTCAAGGCGGAGATCCTGGCGCTGCCCGGTGAGGCGACCCTGGCCGAGCTGTTCGAGGTGGCTGATATCGATGCCATCCATCAGGTGCGCGACGCGATCCACACCCGTCTTGCCGAGGCCTTTGGCGCGCGTTTGGCGGAGATCTATCAAAGCCTGCGTCTGAACGGTTATCAGGTGGTGCATGCCGATATGGCCAAACGGGCCCTCAAAGGGGTCGTGCTCGGCTATCTGGCGGCGCTGGATGCGGAGCATGCCGATGCGCTGGTGCGCGAGCAGTATGCAACTGCTGACAACATGACCGATACCCTGGCGGCGCTGCAGGTGGCCAACGGCTATCTGTTGCCATGCCGCGCTGCGCTGCTGGCCGATTTTGAAGGCAAGTGGGCCAAGGATGGACTGGTGCTGGACAACTGGCTGCGGCTGATTGGCAGCAAACCGGCTGCCGATGTGCTGAGTGAAGTGAAACAGGCGATGAGTCACCCCACTTTCAGCATTCGCAATCCGAACCGGCTGCGGGCGCTGATCGGCAGCTTCGCCATGAGCAATCAGGTGCAGTTCCATGCGGTGGATGGCAGCGGTTACCGCTTCCTGACCGATCTGCTGATCGAGCTCAACGAGGTGAATCCGCAGGTGGCCTCCCGTCTCATCACGCCGCTTATCCAGTTCAAGCGACTGGATGAGGCGCGCAAGGCCCTGATCCGCGCCGAGCTGACCCGTCTTGCCAACCTTGAGGGGTTGGCACGGGATCTGTTCGAGAAGGTAAGCAAGGCGCTGCAGCAGTAACTGTCGACGGGGCAGGGGCGTTAACGCTCCTGCCCCACATTGATGTGCCGTGTGATCAGGAGCAAGCGTGAAGCAGTTTACTTTTCGGCTCTCATTGAATAGCGATGAGGTGATGCTGATGTATCAGGGCCATGCCAGACGGCTGGTGGTGCGCAGCGAACAGGGATTGACCCTGGAACTTGGCATAGAAAAAATACGCCCCTTTGTCGCCATCAATGGTGTGCATGGCTATTTTCGGCTGAAAACCCAGGACGATTACCGCTTTATCAGCCTCGAACGCATAAATTAACAAAAATCGAACAGATTACCGACTGTTTATCTGCTTTGCGTCACTATCTATCCGGTAAACTGGCACAAAGGTAGTGGGAATTTCTGTATTTTTGGTTATTTGCAAAATTTCTCACAGTTTAAGCCGTGATCTGCACCTTGTTTTTAACATCTCGTTAGCACCTTTCCTCGCCTTCCCTTATCCAAGCCATTACACTTCGCAACAACTCTGCACCAGCGGGTAACCAGGGTGGTTGCCTCTGCGTCGGTGGTTAATGTCGTCCGATAAGGAATATAAAAATGGCATTGAAAGACGCCCCTACCTCAGTTCTGCTCGAAAACGTTCTCAGCCTGATCCATCAGAAGTTGCCCAAAAACAGTGCCTCTCTGGTCGAGCGCTTCGTTGCCAAGTTCTACGGCAACATGGCGAGCTCCGATCTGCACGATCGCAATGACAGCGATCTCTACGGCGCGGCCCTGAGCCTGTGGAATGCCCTCAATCAGCGCAGCGGTACCGATCCCTACATCCGGGTCTACAATCCCGAGCTGACCCGTCACGGCTGGCAATCGCCCCATACCATCGTCGAGGTGATCCTGCAGGACTCGCCCTTCCTGGTGGACTCCATCCGGATGGCGCTTAAGCGGCTCAATATCACCGCCCACATGATGCTGCACCAACCGCTGCACCTCATTCGCGGTGCGGATGGCAAGATTGACGCTATTCTGGAGCTCGACAACACCGACGGGCAGACCTCGGTTGAAACGGCATTCCTTATCGAGATCGATCACCTCACCAGCGAGGAGCAGATGGCCGCGCTGGCTGCCGAGCTCAACTCGGTGGCCGGTGAAGTGGCGCTTGCAGTCGGCGACTGGCAGCCCATGCTGGCCAAGCTCAATGAGATCATCGACGAACTGCCCAAGCGCAAGCACCCGGTCAGCAAGGAGGAGGTGGCCTCCTGCGTTGCCTTCCTCAAATGGGTAGCTGCCCACAACTTTACCCTGATGGGGTATCGTCGTTACGACGTCAAGGCGGTGGAGGGGGATCACGAGATCCTGCCGCAGGCGAGCTCCAGCCTGGGGCTGATGAAGAACTCCATCAAGGAGGTGGGTCAGCGCCTTGGCAACATGCCTGCCAGCGCCCGTCATGCCGCTCTGAGTTCTGACCTGCTGATCCTCACCAAATCCAACAGCAAGTCCCGGGTGCACCGTCCGGCCTATGTGGATTACATCGGCATCAAGCGCTTCGACGAGCATGGCAAGGTGATCGGGGAAGATCGCTTCATCGGTCTCTATGCCTCTTCCATCTACAACACCAGCGCAACCCAGATCCCGCTCATCAGCCATCGTCTCGAACGCATCATGGCGGCCTCCGGTCATGAGAAGGGCTCCCACGCCTACAAGGCGCTGCTGAACGTGCTGGAAACCTATCCCCGTGACGAGCTGATCCAGGCCCGCGAAGAGGAGCTGCTGGCCACCGGTCTTGGGGTGCTGGAGATGCAGGAGCGTGACATGCTGCGGCTGTTCGTGCGCCGTGATGTCTATGGTCGCTTCTTCTCCTGCATGGTCTATGTCACCAAGGAGCGCTACAACACGGCGCTGCGGATCAAAACCCAGCAAATATTGCAGAAGTATTTTGGCAGCAACGAAGAGGTGGAGTTCAACGTCTACTTCACCGAAGGCGTGCTGGCGCGGACCCACTACATAGTGCGGGTCAACAACAACAACGTGGATGTGGATGTGAACGAAGTACAGAACAACCTGATTGAAGCGGCCCGCAGCTGGGACGACAGACTCGACTCCGTGCTGCTTTCCCACTATGGCGAGGCCCGTGGCAACGAGCTGCGCCGCCGTTTCAGCACTGCATTCCCCCGCGCTTACAAAGAAGATGTGCTGCCTGGCTCGGCCGTGGCCGACATCATGGCGCTTGATAACCTGAGCGAAGCCGAGCCGCTGGGGATGCTGTTTTACCGCGCGCAGGAGGAGGAGAACGACCGTCGGGTACGGCTCAAGTTGTTCCATCGCACCGAGCCCATTCACCTCTCAGACGTGCTGCCGATGCTGGAGAACATGGGGCTGCGGGTGATCGGCGAGACCCCGTATCAGGTACGCACTCCGGCTGGCGATCTGTTCTGGATCCTCGACTTCTCCATGCTGCTGCACGGCGAGCAGCCCTTTGATCTGGCCCAGAGCCAGCAGCGCTTCCAGCAGGCGTTTGCCGCCATCTGGAACAAGCAGCTGGAAGATGATGGCTTCAACCGGCTGGTATTGGGGGCGGGTCTCACCGGCCGTCAGGTCTCGGTGCTGCGCGCCTATGCCAAATACATGCGCCAGACCGGCGTCTCCTTCAGCCAGTCCTATATCGAAGAGACCCTGACCCGCTACCCCGACATCGCCCAGTTGCTGTTTACCCTGTTTGAGCAACGCCTCGACCCAGCCGGCAAGCAGGACGCCCAGGTACAAGCCAAGCTGCACGAGGAGCTTGCCGCCAAACTGGATCAGGTGGCTAACCTGGATGACGATCGTATCATTCGCCGCTATGTGGAGATGATCGACGCTACTCTGCGCACCAACTACTACCAGCTGGACAAGGCGGGCAACATCAAGCCCTACATCTCCTTCAAACTGGCCCCCTCCAGCATTACCGACATGCCGCTACCGTTGCCGAAATTCGAGATCTTCGTCTATTCGCCACGGGTGGAAGGGGTGCATTTGCGCTGGGGCAAAGTGGCTCGTGGTGGTCTGCGCTGGTCCGATCGCAAAGAGGACTTCCGCACCGAAGTGCTGGGTCTGGTGAAAGCCCAGCAGGTGAAGAACACCGTCATTGTGCCGGTGGGGGCCAAGGGCGGTTTCTACTGCAAACAGATGCCGGTGGGGGCGCCCCGTGCCGTCATCCAGGAGGAGGGCAAGGCCTGTTATCGCCTGTTTATTCGTGGCCTGCTCGATGTGACCGACAACATCATCGGCGGCGAGGTGATCCCGCCCAAATCCGTAGTGCGCCACGATGAGGATGACTACTACCTCGTGGTCGCTGCCGACAAGGGCACAGCCACCTTCTCGGATATTGCCAACGAAATAAGCCTCGAGTACGGCCATTGGCTCGGCGATGCGTTCGCCTCCGGCGGCTCGGTCGGTTACGACCACAAGAAGATGGGCATCACCGCCCGTGGTGCCTGGGAGTCGGTCAAGCGGCATTTTCGTGAAATTGGCGTCAACTGCCAGACCACAGATTTTACCTGCGTCGGGATTGGCGACATGGCTGGCGACGTGTTCGGCAACGGCATGCTGCTCTCCGAGCACACCCGGCTGGTGGGCGCGTTCAACCACATGCACATCTTCGTTGACCCGACCCCGGATGCGGCCAAGAGCTTTGTCGAACGCCAGCGCCTGTTCGATCTGCCGGGTTCCAGCTGGGATGACTACAACCGCGAGCTGATATCACAAGGGGGCGGCATCTTCTTGCGCTCGGCCAAGTCCATCAAGCTGAGCCCCGAGATGCAGACCCTGCTCGGCACCGACAAGGCCAGCATGGCGCCGAACGAGCTCATCAAGGCACTGCTTTGCCTCAATGTCGACCTGCTGTGGAACGGCGGCATCGGCACCTATGTGAAGAGCGCTCGCGAGAGCGATGGGGAAGTGGGCGATCGCAGCAACGACGCACTGCGAGTCAATGGTCGCGATTTGCGGGCCCGCATCGTGGGCGAGGGAGGCAACCTCGGCTTTACCCAGCTCGGTCGGGTGGAGTACGCCAGTCAGGGCGGTCGCATCAATACCGATTTTACCGACAACGTCGGCGGGGTGGATTGCTCCGATAACGAGGTGAACATCAAGATCCTGCTGAACCAGTTGGTGGCGGCAGGGGATCTGACCCTCAAGCAACGCAACCAGATGCTCTACGAGATGACCGACGACGTGGCGCAGATCGTGATCACCAACGCCTATCGCCAGTCCCAGTCCATCTCGGTCACCAGCTTCCGCGGCTCTGAACAACTGAAAGAGCAACAGCGCTTTATTCAGGGGCTGGAGCGGGAAGGCAAGCTCGACCGTGCGCTGGAGTTCCTGCCATCCGATGAGGAGCTTTCCGAGCGGATGGCGGCAGGGCAGGGGCTGACCCGCCCCGAACTGGCGGTGCTGGTGGCCTACGGCAAGATGGTGCTGAAAGAGCAGCTCAACTGCCCGGAAGTGACCGACGAGCCCTTCCTCGCCAATATGCTGGTCACCAGCTTCCCGGCCAAGGTGCAGCAGCAGTTTGGTGCCCAGCTGGCCGATCACCCGCTACGCGGCGAGATCATCGCTACCCGGGTGGCCAACATGCTGGTTAACGACATGGGGCTCAACTTCGCCAGCCGGATGAAGGACGAAACCGGTGCCTCGGTCGCCGAAGTGGCCTGCTGCTTTGCCATGGCCCGCGAAGTGTTTGGCATGAACCAGCTGTGGCGCGATATCGAAGGGTGCGACAACCTGGTGGATGCCCAGACTCAGCTCGAGCTGATGTTCTACAGCCGCCGCATTGTGCGCCGAGCCACCCGCTGGTTCCTGCGTGCCCGCAATCGTAGCTGGAGCATCAGCGAGAACATCGCCTTCTTCCGTCCGGCGTTCGAGACCTTAGGGAAGCACCTTTACGAGGTGATGGATGAGAGTGAAGTGGCCGAGCATCGTCAGGCTGTTGCCAAATGGATGGAGAAACAGGTGCCGGAGGCCATTGCCCGTCAGGTCGCCCATATGAGCAGCCTCTTCTCCAGCCTGGATCTGGCGCAGATTGCCGCCGAGCACAAGACCGATATCCTGCGCGCCGCCAATGTCTACTATCGCCTCGGAGCCAAACTGGATCTGCACTGGTTCCTCGACCAGATCAACCATCAGCCGGTCGGCAACCACTGGCAGGCGATGGCGCGAGCTTCCTTCCGCGAAGATCTTGACTGGCAGCAACGCAGTCTCACTTCTGTGGTACTGGAAGGGTGCAAAGATCAGGGAGAATGCGCTACCATACTGGCCGACTGGATTTCGGAGCATGAGCAACTCTTGTCCCGTTGGACCCACATGTTGGCCGACTTCAAGACCACCAGTACTCACGAGTTCGCCAAGTTCTCGGTGGCCTTGCGAGAGTTGAACCTGCTCCAGTTGAATTGTCGGGCACTTTAATTGCCAGATTAAGGCATGACACCGACATTACACCCAAAGCCCCGGCCAGTTGCCGGGGCTTTCTTTAAGGAGCAAAGATGTTGTACCCCATCGCCAGGCATTTCCTGTTCAAACTCAATCCGGAACAGGCTCACGATCTCTCCATGAAATATTTGCCCCGCCTTCTCGGTACGCCACTCGATTGTTTCTTCCGCCAGAATTTGCCGAAACGCCCCGTCACTGTCATGGGGCTTTCTTTTGCCAATCCGGTGGGATTGGCGGCCGGTCTGGATAAAGATGGTGAGTGCATTGATGCGCTGGGCGCCATGGGATTTGGCTTTATCGAGGTCGGTACCGTCACCCCCAGACCCCAAAGCGGCAATGACAAGCCCCGCCTGTTCCGGGTTATTCCGGCAGAGGGGATCATCAACCGGATGGGATTCAACAACAAGGGGGTGGATCATCTGGTGGCCAAGGTAAAAGAGGCCAAATATCAGGGGGTCATCGGCATTAATATCGGCAAGAACAAAGATACTCCCATCGAACAGGGCAAGGATGATTATCTGATCTGCATGGACAAGGTTTATGATCACGCCGGTTATATTGCCGTCAATATCTCTTCCCCCAACACACCGGGTTTGCGTTCGCTGCAATATGGCGAGGCGCTGGATGAATTGCTGGCCGCCCTCAAGGTGCGACAGCAAGAGCTGGCCGCCCAATATAAAAAGTATGTGCCGCTGGCGGTTAAAATTGCCCCGGATTTAAGCCTTGAAGAAATAGATCAGGTGGCCGCTTCGCTGGTACGGAATGGTATTGATGGGGTTATCGCCACCAATACCACCCTCGAGCACGAGATGATTTATGACATGCCCCACGCCGGTGAAGCGGGTGGCCTGAGTGGTCGTCCGCTGCAGCACAAGAGTACCGAGGTGATCCATCATCTGGCCAAGGCGCTCAATGGTGCTCTGCCAATTATCGGTGTGGGTGGTATTGATAGTGCCATGGCCGCCCGTGAAAAATTGGCCGCCGGTGCCAGTCTGGTACAAATTTATAGCGGCTTTATTTATAAAGGGCCGGGGCTGGTCAAAGAGATTGTGACCAATATTTAAGAAATAGATGGCGGAGCCCTTTATTTGACGTTGCTGATTTCCTGCATATGGAATAAAGTCAACTGGTAATTATCAAGTAAGGGCTCCAACATGTTTATCCAACCGACCGATAGCTGGCAATGGCACTATGATGCCCAGAGTGACCGTCTGATGTTGGACTTGTCTGATAACATGTTATTTGCGACCGAGTATAAAGGGCGACAATTGGTGCCCAGCTCGTTTGCGACCCAGCCTTTTTGTGTCGATGATGCCGCCCTCTATTATCAGTTGATGGATAAAGCAGCCGAACTTGAGTGGAGTATTCCCCATCAGGTTCAGTTGGTGCTTAATGCCATTGCGGTCAGTCGCTTTTATAAACCTCTGATGCCGCAAAGCTGGTTTTTTAGTGAACAGCATCCGCAAGTGATCCCGCAAAACGGTGATCTGGTACTGATGAATACACCTCATGGCAACGGCGAATTTATGGTGATTGAGGCAGGGGATCAGGCTAGTGTCTGTTTGAACCTCACAGCCGATCTGGTATTGACCACCAGTAAAACCTTGCCGCGTTTCGGGGTGATCAAGGTGATGAATAACCGGATGAAACCGCGTATTACCGTGACCGAGCAATATCGTCAGGTCAGTTGATATATTTTCATCAATCGTTTTATCTCTGTGATTACACCGCTGCCTGTTTTTACTGTTGTTTCTGATACTTCATTGATCCGCGAACATCTTGCCCATTCTCATTGATCTTCATGGTTGTGTTCCAGCCTCTCTTGAGGCTTGTTTCACTCACTTGCATCTTGTGTTCTGACCCACGCAGTGTCTTGGCCTTCCGTGCTGCAAGCATGGTGCCTCCCTCTTGTTTCGTTCTGCTTGTGTAGTGCCTCCACCCCAGTATCAACACATCACTCACTGCAGCGATTTTCTACATACGACATTTTATGCTTGAAACGAGAGCTATTCTCACTTACATTTTGTTATAACATAACAGAATGGAGTTGCCATGAAGCCTCATATTCACCCGGATTATCGTTTGGTGCTGTTCCATGACACGGCGGCAGATGCCTTTTTCCTGGTCGGTTCAACCATCAAGAGCGATCGCCGCTATACGTGGCTAGACGGGAAGGAGTATCCCTATGTGTCGCTCGATGTTTCCAGCCAGTCGCACTCGTTCTATACCGGCAAGCAGAAGCAGGTATCGAGTGAGGGGAGTGTGGCCCGTTTCAACAAGCGCTTTGGCGCATTTTCAAGCAAGAAGGAGTCCTGAATGCAGGTCGTCTGTTCACTCAAATCCGCACGGGCGCGCCATCCCGATTGTCAGTTGGTGCGCCGCCGGGGCAAATTGTTCGTGATTTGCAAAAGCAATCCCCGTTTCAAGGCTCGTATGAAGTGATCCGCTAAATGATGTCTGGCCCCATGATCTCGCCATCAGGTAGTCATGGGGCCTTTTACCTTTTCACCACCTACCAATCTGTTTCCATCCTGCTGTTTGCGCCGACTTTTGCATGCTCCAGCCCGCCTGATGAGGTATAATGCTGCACTATTTTTATGGGTTCCCCGTGAGCGTGATGAAAGAATTTTTTGCAACCTGCCCCAAGGGGCTGGAAAACCTGTTGGCCGATGAGCTGACCACCCTGGGCGCAGAGCAGGTTCGTGAGACCGTGGCTGGCGTCCATTTCAAAGGCGAACTGGCGATTGGCTACAAGGCCTGCCTGTGGAGCCGTTTTGCCTCCCGTATCGTGCTGGTGCTCTCCGAATTCCAGATGAACGACGATCTGGATCTCTATCTGGGCGCCCACACCATTCCCTGGGAAGAGCACTTCTCCGGTACCGCTACCATCGCGGTGGACTTTACCGGTACCAACCCTGCCATTCGCAATACCCAATATGGCGCGCTGAAAATCAAGGATGCCATCGTCGACCGCTTCACCAAGCGCGGTCACGTGCGTCCGGACGTGGACAAAAAGTCGCCGGATATTCGCATCATGGCGCACCTTGGCAAAGGCAAGGCCAATATCACGCTGGACTTGTCAGGCCCGGCGCTGCACCAGCGTTTCTATCGTCAGGGCACAGGTGAAGCACCGCTCAAAGAGAACCTGGCCTGCGCCATGATTGCCCGTAGTGGCTGGGCCGGTGAGCCCATGATGGACCCGATGTGCGGTTCCGGTACCTTGCTGATTGAAGCGGCCTTTATCGCCGCCGACATGGCGCCGGCGCTGCGCCGCGAGCGCTTCGGTTTCGATCGCTGGCTGCAGCACGATAGCGAGCTGTGGCAGAGCCTGATGATGGAAGCGCAAGTGCGAGCCAAACGCGGCATGCAGCGTTGTGAAGTAAAACTGTTTGGTTGTGATGCCGACCAGCGTGTGCTGCTCAAAGCCCGTGATAACGCCAAAGCGGCCGGTGTGGCTCACCTGATTACCTTCAAGCAGGCCGATGTCACCAAGCTGGAAAACCCGCTGCCGATGCCTGCCCCTGTTGAAGGGGAAGCAGGTCAAGGGGAGGCCCGCCAGGTCGGTATGCTGATCTCCAACCCGCCTTATGGCGAGCGTCTTGGCGAATTCCCGGCGCTGCTGGAAGTGCATCAGGCCCTCGGCGATGCCCTGCGTCGCAGCTTCCAGGGTTGGAAAGTCTCCATTCTTTCCGCATCCCCCGAGCTGCTCAGCTGTCTGCGCCTGCGCGCCGACAAGCAATATCGCCTGTTCAACGGCGCCCTCGAGTGTCAGCTGCGCAATTATCAAATCGCACTGGACTCCGTGGCTTCCCAGAAAGAGGTCGCACAGGACTTTGCCAACCGTCTGCGCAAGAATCTGAAAACCCTCGAGAAGTGGGCCAACAAAGAGGGCATCGATTGCTATCGCATCTACGATGCCGACTTGCCGGAATACAACGCCGCCATCGACCGCTATCAAGACTATCTGGTGGTGCAAGAGTATGCCGCGCCCAAAGACATTCCCGCCCAGAAGACCCGTCAGCGTCTGCTCGACATGGTTCAGGCCGCCATCAAGGTGACCGGGATGGACGGCGAGAAGGTGATCCTGAAGGTGCGCGAGCGTCAGGAAGGTAAACAGCAGTATCAGAAGCTCTCCGAAGAGCAGCACCGGATGGAAGTGCAGGAGTACGGTGCCCGGCTGTGGGTTAACCTATACGACTATCTGGATACCGGCCTGTTCCTCGACCATCGTCAGACTCGCCGCATGCTGGGTCAGATGGCCAAGGGCAAGCGCTTCCTGAACCTGTTTGCCTACACCGGCAGTGCCACCGTGCACGCAGGTCTTGGCGGTGCCAGCGAGACCACCACAGTGGACATGTCCCACACCTACCTGAACTGGGCACAGGACAACATGCGTCTTAACTCGCTGGTGGGCCGTCAGCACAAGTTTGTGCAGGCAGATTGCCTGAAGTGGTTGTCTGAAGCCGATGATCAGTACGACCTCATCTTCATCGATCCGCCCACCTTCTCCAACTCCAAGCGGATGGACGAGAGCTTCGACGTACAGCGCGATCATCTGCTGCTGATGCAGCACCTGAAGCGCCTGCTGGCGGCGGACGGCACTCTGGTCTTCTCCAACAACAAGCGTCACTTCAAGATGGATCTGGCCGGTCTAGAGGCCACTGGTCTCAAGGCCCAGAACATCACCCAGAAGACGCGACCAAAGGATTTCGAGCGCAACCAGCACATCCACAACTGCTGGATCATCACCCATGCGCCGGAGCAAGGCGAGGCGTGATGCTGACCCTGTTTCATACCGACGGTTGCCACCTGTGCGAACAGGCGTGGGCGCTGGTGGAGGAGGCAGGCCTTGCCACTACCACCCGCCAGTGCGACATCATGGATGATGAGCAGTGGCTTGCCGCCTATCGGGTGCGCATTCCGGTGCTGCGTGACGAGGCGGGCCGCGAGCTCGGCTGGCCCTTCACGCTGGTGGAGCTCAAGGGCTGGGCCGCCCGTCAGGGGTGAGAGTGATTTGACGATAAAACGGGGGCAGACCCAGTCTGCTGCCCGTTTTTTTCATATGAAATAAGGAACACACATGGCTCTTTTAACATTGCACGGCGCATGTCTGTCGTTCAGTGATTTCCCGCTGCTCGACAATGCCGAATTGACCATCGAGCGGGGCGAGCGCCTCTGCCTGGTTGGCCGCAACGGGGCGGGCAAGTCCACCCTGATGAAGGTCATTGCCAGCGAATTGCCGCTGGACGACGGCCGTCTGGTGCTGCAGCAAGATTTGAAAGTGACCCGCCTTGAGCAGGATCCGCCTGCTTCCAGCGAGCTGACGGTGTTTGACTATGCCGCCGAAGGGCTGGCGGGGGTGGGGGAGCTGCTCAAGCAGTACCACCACATCTCCATGGAGCTGGCGAGCGATCCGTCAGACGCCAACATTCGCAAGATGAGCGAGTTGCAAGAGCAGCTCGACTATCAGAACGGTTGGCAGTTCGAGACCCGCATCAGTCAGGTGTTGACCCTGCTGGGGCTGGATCCCGATGTGACCCTCGATAGTCTCTCTGGCGGTTGGCTGCGCAAGGTGGCGCTGGCCCGTGCGCTGGCCTGTGATCCCGACTTGTTGCTGCTCGATGAGCCGACCAACCACCTGGATATCGAAGCCATCAACTGGCTGGAAGATTTCCTCAAGGATTTTCGCGGCGCCATCGTCTTTATCTCTCACGATCGGGAGTTTATTCACAAGCTGGCTACCCGGATCATCGATCTGGATCGCGGCGCCATCACCTCCTGGCCGGGTAACTACGACGAGTACCTGCAGGGGAAAGAGGAGTGGCTGCGGGTCGAAGAGCTGAAAAATGCCGAGTTCGACCGCAAGTTGGCGCAGGAAGAGGTGTGGGTGCGTCAGGGTATCAAGGCTCGCCGTACCCGTAACGAAGGTCGGGTGCGCGCCCTTGAGGCAATGCGCATGGAGCGCAGCCAGCGCCGCGAGCTGCAGGGCAAGGCCAAGCTGCAACTGGACGAGGTCAATCGCTCCGGCAAGCTGGTGTTCGAGACCGAAGGGCTGGGGCTGGACTTTGGCGATCGCACCCTGTTCAAGGGGCTCGATCTGCAAGTGCTGCGTGGCGACAAGATTGCGCTGGTCGGCCCCAATGGCTGCGGCAAATCGACCCTGATCAAGCTGTTGCTGGGGCAGCTTGAGCCGACCCGTGGCACCGTCAAGGGGGGCACCAATCTGGAGGTGGCCTACTTCGATCAGTACCGCGAGCAGCTTGATCCCGAGCAGACGGTGGTGGACAACGTCGGGGAGGGCAAACAAGAGGTGATGGTGCGTGGCCGCTCCCGTCATATCCTCGGTTACCTGCAGGACTTCCTGTTCGAGCCCAAGCGGGCCCGTACGCCGGTCAAGGCGCTCTCCGGTGGCGAGAAGAACCGGCTGCTGCTGGCCAAGCTGTTCCTCAAGCCCAGCAACCTGCTGATCCTCGATGAACCGACCAACGATCTGGATGTGGAAACCCTGGAGCTGCTGGAAGAGCTGCTTTCCGACTACCCCGGCACCCTGCTGCTGGTGAGTCACGATCGTCGCTTCATCGACAACACAGTGACCGGCTGCTGGCTGTTTGAAGGGGATGGCCGTATCAGCGATTACGTGGGCGGTTACGCCGACATGATGGCGACCCGCGAACAGCAGAATGTCCAGCAACAGGCCAGGAGTGCACCGGTCAAGGCGCCCGAGCCGGTCGTTGCCACCGCGCCAGAAGCGCCGAAGAAGAGCAAGAAGCTCTCCTACAAGCTGCAGCTTGAACTGGAAGGGTTGCCTGCTCGTCTTGAGCAGCTGGAAGCCGAGCTGGATGCGCTGCAAAGCGAGATCAACCAGCCTGGGTTCTTCTCGCTGCCGGCAGATAAAACCCAGCCGAAACTCGATGCGCTCAATGCCGCTGAAGCCGCGCTGGAGCAGGCATTTGCTCGCTGGGAAGAGCTGGAAGGACTCAAAAATAAGGAGTAAGTTCCCTGTAATTAAAACTTAATCCAGTTCAGTGCCTTGTGTCACATAGCCCGGTTAGGGTGGAAGTTTTTGTTTGACCGAGTGCGCTCGCAGGAGTAAAGATGAAAGCGACCGATGCAGAATTGGTCGCTTTTTTTGTTCCACGAAGAGGGTCGTAGATGATGAAGAGACAGAAGCGGGACCGTCTGGAAAGAGCTCGTGCTCGTGGTTATCAGGCTGGCGTGGTCGGCAAACAGAAAGAAGCGTGTCCGTATCAATGCCTGGATGCCCGAGGGCATTGGCTTGGTGGTTGGCGTGACGCCATGGAAGGGCGGGGCTCAGGCCTCTTCATGAAGTAGCAGGTACTTCATCACTCATTACAAAAGGAAAGGGGCCGTTGTGGCCCCTTTGCGTTAATGCTGTTTTACCACCAATCAGAGAGATCAGAATGCGGTGGTATCTTTGAACAGGCCCACTTTCAGGTCGGTGGCGCTGTAGATCGGACGACCGTCGACTTCGACCACACCATCAGCAATCCCCATCACCAGCTTGCGGTTGATGACGCGCTTGAAGGTGATCTTGTAGGTCACTTTCTTGGCAGTCGGCAGGATCTGGCCGGTGAATTTCACTTCACCTACGCCCAGAGCACGACCCTTGCCGGGGCCACCTTTCCAGCCAAGGAAGAAGCCAACCAGCTGCCACATGGCGTCCAGACCGAGACAGCCAGGCATCACAGGATCACCCGGGAAGTGGCAATCGAAGAACCAGAGATCCGGAGTAATGTCGAGCTCAGCCAGGATCTCGCCCTTGCCGTGTTCGCCGCCGTTGTCATTGATCTTGACGATGCGGTCCATCATCAACATGTTGGGGGCAGGCAGCTGACTGTTACCCTCACCAAACAGTTCGCCACGGCTGCAAGCCAGCAGCTCTTCACGGGTAAAAGAGTTCTTGCCCTGTTCGCACAGGGAAAGGCGGGCTTCCATGGTGGTATTGTCTACGGTCACGCGGTATTTCCTTCAAATGGGTCAAAGCCGGGCCAATTTAGCTTACAGTTGTTCGCTAAACAACTCCGATCACTTCATCAGCGGCCAAACAGGCGCCCCAGCAGGGATTGCAGCAGTCCGACTTTGGCAGTGGAGCCGTTCAACTCGTCCAACCGCTCCTGAATACGGCCAAACAGGGTATCGGGCATATCAGGCTCACCGGCGACACAGCCAGTCAGCAACTCGATGGCCTCTTCCACATGATCCACCGGGTGGATGTGGAACTGGCCTGCTTCAACCGCTGCAATCACCTCGTCAGAGAGGTTCAGCTGCTGGATGTTGGTGCCCGGCAAAATGATACCTTGCTTGCCGGTGATGCCGTGGATTTTGCACACCCGGAAGAAGCCTTCAATCTTCTCGTTCACGCCACCAACGGCCTGCACATTGCCAAACTGATCGACCGCACCGGTCACGGCGAAGTGCTGATAGATAGGCTGGCGGGCGAGGGCTGAGAGCAGGGCACACAAGCCGGTCAGGGAGGCGCTGTCGCCATCAATTTCGTGGTAAGACTGCTCGAACACCAGATTGGCCGACAGGGGGGATGGGTTCTCTGCACCAAATTTGTTGGAGAGATAGCCGTGGATAATCATCATCGCCTTGGCGTGGATATGACCGGCCAGCTCCGCTTTGCGCTCGATATCCGCCACATCGCCATCACCCAGGTGTACGGTAGCGGTGAGGCGCACCGGCTCGCCGAAGTCATAAGGGTGACCGGAGACCTGAATGACAGACAGGCCGTTGATCTGGCCAATCTCTTCGCCGTCGGTTTGCAGCAGGATCTGGCCGTCGATAACCCCTTGGTCGGACTGCTCAACCAGATAGTTGAGGCGGTAATCCTGCTCTTCCAGTGCGCCGCGAATATGCTCGTCGGTGACCACATCAGATTCCAGCTCCCGGGCCAGACTGTCGGCCATCCGCATGATGGCGGAGAGTTGCACTTCGGAGAGCGACAACCACTCCTGATGGTCACAGAGGCGGCTGGCATGACGACAAAGGGCGGCGAGGGCGGCTGGCGTGAAGTCCAGCAGGCTCCAGCGCTGGCGCAGCCAGGCCAGGTACTGCAGAAATTCCTGTAGATCCTCTTCAATATTCACCTCTGACACCAGATCCGCGCGTAGGAAGATGCGTTCGGACATATCCCGATCCAGCATCTGGAACTCGGCCACGTCCAGTCGGTCACCGACCAGGATCAGCTTGAGCTTGATGGGGGTCGCTTCAGGCGCGAAGAAGGGGGTCAGGGTTTTCCCTTCCTGATAGGCGTTCCAGTCCAGCTCGCCTTTTTGCATGGCATTTTTCAGTTTGAACCAGAGATGAGGCTGATCCAGCAGCTCATCCAGTTGCAAAATGAGGTAACCGCCGTTGGCTTCGCGCAGCAAGCCGGGCTCCAACAGGTGCTGGTTGGCATAGACAGAGCCTTGTTCGGTCTGGTAATTGATAGAGCCAAACAGGGTATCCCAGTTGAGATCACGGCCATAAATTACCGGCGCTTCCTGCGCTTCGTGGTGGATCAGCAGGTTGATCAGAATGGGGTGCTGGAACTCCAGACCCAATGCCACGTGAGCCGCCAGATCGGAGAGGAAATCATCGATTTTCGGATCATTGTTCTGCTTGCGCATGATGCGGGTCACTATACGTTCGGCATCGAGATGGTGGCTCAACAGCTTGAGCAGCTCGCCAACCATTTCGCAAAACTCAACGCCGGTGCCTGGTTGCAGGCGCAGCCAGATAGGCTTGTAGGGGTTGTTCAGATTCTCGGTGTAGCAGAGATCAAACAGGTCACCATCCTTGCCATGGGAGTCAGCAATCAGCGTCTGGCAAACGCCTTCGTAATCTGCGCCGGGGAATCCGTTGAGCAGCATGACCGGACAGTCACCATCAAAACTGGCGAGACGCTTGATGCCGGAAATGGCTCTGGGTTGCAGCGCAGCAAAGGGGATAGGTTCAAGCTCGCTGAGCTTGGGGAACTGTTCAATCGCAAAAGCGGGTTTTAATTGTTCTGATGTTAATTCAGCCACTTAAGACATCCGGTCGAAGATAGGATCAATTGTTGCCATTATACACAGTTCAATAAGTGGTGACAGGAAACAAGATATGCCATTTAACATAATATACATTATGCGCAATATCGGATACAGGAGGATAGAATGAAGAAACCTGAGCAATAGAGCCGTTTTGATGCGGCTGATGGCTTGGCCACCGAGGCCGATATGGTTGCCTATCTGCAGGCAGCTCTTGAAGATGGTGATCCGGCGCTGCTGACGCAAAAGCTGGTTTTAATTGTTCTGATGTTAATTCAGCCACCTGCGGCGTTTGATGATGTGGAACGTGCCCGCGCCAAACTGCGCGATGATGGCAAGCCGAGCTACACACTGGAAGAACTGTTGGCTCAGTGTGACCCCAATGCCACACCACCAGGTGAAATGGATTGGGGTCAAGATTAGAGATTACGAGGAATAAGCAGACGTATGCTTCGATGCATAATTATTGCAGGCCTCATTGGCTTTGTGCAATTCATTGGCTTTAGACCAAAGTTGCTCTGACGAGGCTCCAGACTTCTTCATGGCCTCATACTCTTGTTCTAGTTTTTTCTCATTCTCGCTGAGAACAAGCATCTCATCATCACATATGTTCATATATAGGAGCTTCCTCGTAAGTAGAGCAAAATGCTCTAGACAGATATGAGTCCAGCTTGGATGAATTTCAAGCTGTGGCGAGCTGAGGCACTAAACTGATGCCGATAAATGTGGTTATCGGCATCACGTGAGAGATAACAAAGCTTTCTTCAGCCGGTTCTGCGGCACAATTGCTTCATCAATCCAGCGCATGACGATAAACCGTCACGAATGCCAGTCTCGGCCAGCTTAAGAAGATCCTCACCCAAGTCAGCAAGACCTGCTATCCGGTTCCCGTGCTGTTTGGCAATGTAGAGGTCGGCCAACTTGGCCAACTGATCCGCCAAAGCCCCCTCGCCCACAACATCTACTCGCTCAACCAGGAAGTCAGGCGGTGCCTTTTCCTGGTTGAAGTAGTCATCCCAATGATCAGATATACCCCCTCCCCTTAGTCGATATTCTGAAACCACAAATGTTCCATTTTGATATAAGAGTCCACTATTAAATTAGTACATCGCGCTGGATACCCCTCACCAATGGAACGTTAAGTTTGATTGGCACCGTTATAACCAACGTCATTACCGTGAATATTCTTAGAAATATCTGTCCCCTACTTGAGAGGTCTCTCTCTGGAAATATTGATACTCCTTCTTGTAAAACAGCCATAAAAATGCCGACTATCGCGATAGACTCCCCTCCCCTTAAATCGTCACGGCTTATTCGGCTTGAAGAGTATTCGCCATTTCATTTTGGAAGTTGGGTCAATTCATATTCAAGGCACGTTTGGCGATGGCCAATGTGGGTGGCTGGCAGGTCAAGTAGAGGTTGCTGTTAAACTGCTGCAATATACGTTTGAGCTCGTTCATATCATCGGGATGGAGGGTTAAGGACCAGAGCGCTCTGGGCTGGCCGTGATGGAGGCCATTGGTATAGATAATGGTGCAATCTTCGATACGCAACTCTTTGCAGTGGGCCTCCATCTGCAGGCCCACATCCGGAAACCAGATATGCAGTGTGCCTGAAGAGATAAAGGTGAACTGGGCCATGAGCGACCCTTTGCCAACGATCCTGAAGGTCTTTTCCACCACTGCCACTTGCATACCCGCTCCTTGGTAGCTCGTTAATATTGATATCAATATCACCAATGATGACTGGATATGCAAGTGTGATAACAAGGAGCTGTTCAACCGAATATGATTGCTTCCGGCATGTTACTTAGCTTTCGGCATCGGGTGTTCTCGGTGTTTCAGCAAGCAATTCCGTTTTTTGCTTCTCTGTTACGCGATAAATATGTATGCCGCAGATGGCAAGGAGCCTGTTCTGAATCATCATGTGAGCCAAAAATATTCCCTGAACCGATTGCCATCCAGAGAAGTACAACATCGCCGCACCAACTTCTATGACATCCCAAACAAGCCAATCTGTGTTCTAAGAGCAGTCAATAAAAATCAGGAATCATGTCACGTTGTTCGTTAGTCATTGTGAGTGTTATCTCTAACATGTTGGTTCAATCGGTCCAGCGGCTTTTGCTGGGCGCTCTCATGTCGTTCACTGTTGCTGGTGTGCAGGTATTTCGAAGTGGTGTCGATGCTGTCATGTCCTGCATCGGCTTGTACGTGGGAAAGCGGTCGACCATGCAGGTTGATGTCATGGGTGATCCCGGTGTGGCGGATCGCATGGGGAGAGAGTTGCCGCATTTCGGCCGCATCCTGGACAAATCCATCCTGCTCTGCCAATTCTGCGCCTTTACCGATGATCACCATGATCAAATCCCGTAGCTGGCGAATTCCAAGGTTGGCGTTGAGTTCCCCCTGATCGCGACCATGTGCTGCCGCTTTATGGCGAACGAACAGTGGTGTCTGTTCATCCGGTGTCGGCAAGGGAGAGAGACCGAGGAAGCGGCGGTAGCGTTCGAGTGCCGCCAGCAGCGCTTGGGATACCGCTACGGTACGCCGTTTGCCCCCTTTGCTTTGCGGAATAAAGTAGCCCCAGACGCCGGTTTTGCGATCCCGCCTGAACTGCCCCATCACAGGGGTAAAGCCCGGTCGGGCAGCAACCTCAGAGATCCGCAGATAGCAGGCGTACATCAGAATGGTGAGAAAACGGCTGCGCTCGTGTTGCTCCGGATGGTCGTTGGCAAGGGTGTCGGCGGCCTGCATCACGTATGACCACTGCAACTCGCTGAAGGCCTGCACCTGATCATCGGCCTCCTGCTGTTGCGGCCGTTTGACCCGCTGCAGCAGCAGAGCGGGATTCCTGTCCATGTACTCCTCCTGGATCAGAAACTGGAAGAAGGCCGACAAGATGGCGAGTTTGGTCTTCATCGCCTGCTCGCTCAGGCGATAGGGCAAGGTGCGGCCCAGCTCCCGTTTGCCCAAAAACGGACGCCATTGCGGATTGGGCAACCGCTCCCCCCACTCCTTGTCGAGGACAAATTGTGCCACGTTGCGATAGGCGATCAACTCTTCAGGGGGGGACTGACAGTAGTCGAGATAGCGGATCATGATGCGGCGAGTGAGATCTTTCGGGCTGATGGCCGCCTCGCGAAAGCACCAGTGCAAAAAAGTGGTCAGTTCGCTGCGATAGGTTTTGTAGTTGTTTTCGCTGTTGCGCTGCTCCAGCAGCCAATCGACCGCCAGTTCGTAAACCAGACCGGCATCGGGTACATCGTTGAGGCTGAGGTTGGCAAGGTACTGATTGACCTGTGGGTTACCGGCTTCCAGATAGATAAGGCTGTCAAACAGCGGCATGGCTGGCGGCAAGGATAATGGTTGTTGAGTCATGGTGTTGCTTGTTGATGCTGAGATGAATCGATATGAGCCTGTGAGCCGAGTTGCTAGAAAAGGGCTCGTGATACATGAATGCGGCTTCTGTTGGGATTGGTACTACCTCTTGTTGTTGCTGATTAAGGTCACCAGGAGCGATCTGGATAACGTTCTCTCCACTGTTTGCTCATTATTTCCTCATAGATCTGACTGATGTCGCTCAGTGGTGCACGCTATTCAGTTATGCATTGGATATGCACCGTTGTTAGAAAATTCTCGGGGTAAATAGCCGTAAAAATGGTTTTAAATGCGAACAAAGTGAATGAAGCGAGCTGTTTATCCCGAGAAATAGCAGGTCTGTGCAATCAGGCCACCTGCTTTAGTGGCTTCTCCTTGCGCTTGGCTGCTGGGGCCTCTTCCTCTTTCGTGCCTGCTTGAACCTTGCCGCCGCGCAGCAGGGTTTGCAGCACATCGCGTTGTTCTGCCAGGTAGAATGCCAGACTCTCTTGCTGCTCTGGGGCCAGCTCGAGCGGGGCGCCAGCCAACAGGGTCATCAACTCGTCGGCCGTATCCAGCAGCTTGTCATAGGCATCGGCCTCTTTTTTGCTGGCAAAGGTCATTTTTTCCACTCCCCCACGAACAACCACATATTTGATCTCGACAGCCATGATGGCCTCCTCTTGGTGATGATGGATAGAGTATATGTATGGATATACAGTATTGCAAATAACCTCACCGGAAAAGAGTTCGCCGGGGTTTAGCGACAAAAGCCGTGCTGGATCAAGCTGTCTCAAAGTGCCATTTGACTTCCACGCCTGACTGGTCGGATCATGGCCTTATGACGATCGTACGACACCTGTTTATCCTGCTGATGGTAGAGGTGCTGCTCCTCGGGAGTATCGCCCACTTGGTCGTGGGACTCCCCTGGCTGCTGACCCTGCTGTTTGTGGTGTTTGCCCTGTTTGGGTTGCGTTGTCTGGTGGTGCTCGGCAGCTGGCTCTTTACCCGCTTCTACCCCTCCCCGGCTATCGGCCCCTGGCGCAGGGTGAAGATGATGGCGCAGGAGATGTTGGCCTACCTCTACACCTTCACCTTGTTGTTACCGTTCGAGCCTTTGCTGATGGCACCCGATCGGCTGCGTCCGTGCCAGCGCCCCGTATTGCTGGTGCATGGTTACGGTTGCAGTCGCGGGATCTGGCGCACCCAGCGCGCCCGACTGGAGGCTGCAGGCCATGTGGTTGCTACCATTACCCTGATGCCACCATTTGGTCATATTGATGAGATGGTGCCACTGCTGGCCACCCGGATTGACGATGTGCTGGCGCAGACCGGGGCTGACAAGCTGGTGCTGGTCGGTCACAGCATGGGGGGGCTGGTCTGCCGCGACTATCTGGCTATCCATGGCGGTGACAAGGTAGATCGCCTGATCACCCTGGCCACCCCCCATCAGGGCAGTCAGCTTGCCGCCCTTGGGCTTGGGGCCAATGCCCGCGAGATGGAGCCCGGTTCCGGCTGGTTGCAGCGTTTCGCTTCGGTGCCGCTTTGCGTACCCGGCATCTCGGTGCGCACCAGTCACGACAATGTGGTGATGCCGCAGGAGCGGCAACGATTGGCGGGAATGGAAGATATCGAGTTACCTGCCATTGGCCATCTCTCTCTGCTCTACTCCCGCCGCACGACAGATCTGCTGCTTGATCTGTTGTCCCGAGTCTGACCCTCCTTATTCGTCCTTCAACTGTTATTCCAAATAAAACAGGGGCCTGATTGCTCAGGCCCCTGTTGATCTCTTTATCCCATCATCCGGTTAGAAGTGTATCCCCTTGATCAGGGTCGAGACGGCAACCTGATCGGCGGTCGCCTTGGACTTGTCGCCATCCTTGGGATCGGCAAAGGTGCGGAAGCTGGTGTTCATGATCACCTGCGCAACCCGCGGTGCCAGAGCATGAACCACCTGACCGAATACCCCGAGGCGAGTGGCCAGACGAACGTGCTTGTTGATGATGGTATCGCACACCAGATCGGCCGCCTCTTCCGGCGTCATCATCGGCACCTGCTCATAGACCTTGGTCGGCGCGACCATCGGCGTTTTCACCAGCGGCATATTGATGATGGAGAAGCTGACCCCTTTATCGGCAAACTCGGAGGCGGCGGTACGCACCCAGGCATCGAGGGCCGACTTGGAGGCAACATAGGCGGAGAAGCGCGGCGCATTGGTCAACACCCCGATGGAGGAGATGTTGATGATGTGCCCTTTTTTCTTCTCGATCATGGTGGGTAGCACCCCCATGATCACCTTGAGCGCGCCAAAGTAGTTGAGCTGCATGGTGCGCTCCAGATCGTGGAAGCGATCGAAGGAGTCCTCGATGGAGCGGCGGATGGAGCGGCCGGCATTGTTGACCAGAATATCGACGCCACCGTGATCGGCCACGATGCGAGCGGTGATCTCCTCGGCCTGCGCCAGATTGGAGAGATCCCCCTGATAGATCTCGATGGTCAGCCCCAGCTCGGCAAACTCCGCTTTAGTCTCGGCAATCTTCTGCTCGTCGCGGGCGATGGTAACGACGTTGGCCCCCGCTCCAGCCAGCTTGCGCGCGGTTGCACGGCCGATACCGGAGGTGGCCCCGGTCACCAGCACCACCTTGCCCTCGACCCGACCACGCAGGGAGCGATCGATGAAGAGCTCCGGGTCGAGGTGACGCTCCCAGTAATCCCACAACCGCCAGGCGTAGCTGTGCAGCGGCAGCACTTCGATGCCTGTCCCTTTCAGTACCCGCTGGGTTTCGCGACTGTCGAAACGGGTGGGATAGCTGATAAGGCGGAACACATCCTTGGGCAGACCCAGGTCGGCGATGGCGGCATCGCGGATGCGGCGCACCGGCGCCATGGTCATCAGCATGGCGGTCAGGTGGCGGGGAATGAAGTTAAAGAGGGAGGCGTTGATGCGGATCGCAGGCTCCGGCGCATGGGCGGCGCGGGAGAAGGTGCTCAGCATGTCGCCGACCCGCATCGGGTTGGGGTCGGTCAGATGGAAGGTTTTGTTCTCCTCTCCCTCCTGATGGGCGATATGCTCCATGGCATCGACCACAAAGTTGACCGGCACGATATTGATGCGCCCGCCCTCAACCCCGATGGCTGGCATCCAGGGCGGTAGCAGACGACGCAGTTTCTGGATGGTCTTGAAGAAGTAGTAAGGGCCGTCGATCTTGTCCATCTCGCCGGTGTTGGAGTCACCGACAACGATCCCCGGGCGATAGACTCGCCACGGAACTGTGCACTCATTGCGCACAATCCCTTCCGCTTCGTGCTTGGTCCGGAAGTAAGGCATGTCGAGGTGCTCTGCCTCATCGAACATGTCCTCGCGAAACAGACCGTCGAACAGACCCGCTGCAGCGATGGAGCTGCAGTGGTGGAACTGCCCCGCCCCCAGCCGCTCGGCAAGTTGAACAGCCTGACGGGTCCCTTCGGTGTTGACCTGCTGCTGGATCCCGGCCTTGGCGTTCAGATCATAGATGGCAGCCAGATGGAAGAAGTGGTCGATCTTGCCGATCAACTGCTCCTGCATCTCGACCGATACCCCCAGCAGCGGTTGCGTCATGTCACCAAAAACCGGGACTGCGCGCGATTCATCCACATTCCAGAATGCAAATAACTCCGGCAATTTATCCTGATGAGAGGCGCGCATCAGAAAATAGACGATACAGTCGGGATGCTGTTGGAATAACTTTTTGATCAATCGACGCCCGATAAAACCACTACCGCCAGTAATGAAATAGTTCATAAAGAGAATCCTGCTACTGATTAGGGTGTTACTAGGTTGTTAGATATATCACGATTCATATGGGAATCCGCAATTTGATTGTCGGTTCGTGAGCAAACCCTAATTTCGGTGGTGTGCCTGTTCCGTTATTAGGTAGAACCCTCTATTTTTTGTCCCTAGACTGAAGTTGAAAAATCAGTAATGCCACAACCCGATTGCAGTTTCGTTGTCGCCATTACATTTAACTGTCGTTATTCAAGGAGAAGATCATGGCTAAGAAATTGAAAGCGCTGGCAGGGTCAGTGACCGACAACCAACTCACCTCCACTATCAAAGAGTCCACCCAGCAGATCTGGTTGGCGGGTCTGGGTGCCTATGCCAAGGCGCAGGAAGAGGGTGGCAAGATCTTTGAAGCCCTGGTGCAGGAAGGTGAAGCGCTGCAAGCAAAAACCCGTCAGAGCGCAGATGAGAAGATTGCCGCTGTGACCGACAAGACCGCCAATACCTGGGGCCGTCTGGAGCAGGTGTTCGAAGATCGCGTGGCACGCGCCGTAGCCAGCCTCGGCATTCCGACCCGCAAGGATATCGACAAGCTCTCCAAGCGCATGGCCGAGCTGACCGACGTGGTCCAGCAACTGCTGGATGCACAGGAAGAGGAAGCCCCTGCTGCTGAAGCCAAACCGGCTGCCGCCAAAAAGCCCGCTGCCCGCAAGCCTCCGGTAAAGAAGGCACCGGTAGCCAAGGCCAAAGAGGCCGTGGTTGAGCAGGCCGCCGATCTCCTCTCCGCTGCGGAAGATGCGGTGAAAGAGGTGAAGGCCAAAGCAGAGAGCGTCCTGCCCTGATCCCTCGCAGTGACGGAATGTGATTGATACCGGCCCATGCCCTGCGCTGGGCCGGTCTTGTCATGGTGAATGTCATGGATAGAGAGGCGATACTATGAGTACCATCGCAATTGCCCTTGCTGGCGGCGGGCCGCTCGGTGGCATCTACGAGATCGGTGCCTGCGCAGCCCTCTCTGACAGCATCAACGGCCTGCGCCTTGACCATGCTGATATCTATGTTGGCGTCAGCTCGGGGGCCGTGGTGGCCTCGGCGCTGGCCAACGGCATTTCGCCGGCTAAGCTGGTGCGGATCCTGCTCAGCGATGATTCGGGGGAGATGTTTGACCCGGCCACCTTGCTGCGCCCCGCCTTTCGTGAATATGCTGACCGCCTGACCTCGATCCCGCCGCTGGCTTGGCAGAGCCTGACCTACTATCTGGCGGCGCCCTGGAAGCGCAGCCTGTTTGAATCGCTGCAGGGGCTCTCCAAGGCCATTCCGACCGGACTGTTCGACAACCGCGGGGTGGATCGCACCCTGACCCAGTTTTTCTCTCGTCCCGGCCGCAGCAACGATTTTCGCCAGCTGCGCAGTCGACTGTTTGTGGTAGCTACCGAACTCGACACCGGTCATCCGGTCGCCTTCGGCAGCCCGGGGCTCGATGACGTGCCCATTTCGGCGGCGGTACAGGCGTCGGCCGCCCTGCCCGGCCTCTTTCCCCCTTCATTGATTAACGGGCGTTACTATGTGGACGGGGCGCTGATCAAGACCCTGCACGCTTCGGTAGCGCTGGAAGAGGGGGCGGATCTGGTGTTCTGCATCAATCCGCTTGTGCCCTATGATGCGGACATGGCCGCCGGCGCGCCGACCAATCTGGTGGACAGCGGTCTGCCGGTGGTACTGGCCCAGACTTTTCGCGCCATCATCCACTCCCGCATGCATGTGGGGATGGATCGCTACAAGCACCAATATCCCGATGCTGACGCATTGCTGTTTGAGCCCTCTTCTGCCGATGGCGAGATGTTCTTCACCAATGTGTTCAGTTACCGGGATCGTCGCCGTCTCTGCGAGCACGCTTACCAGCATACCCGCCGCGATCTCTGGCAGCGCCGTGACGAGCTGGCGCCGGTGCTGGCCAAGCATGGCCTCGAGCTCAATTTGGCCGCGCTGGCCGATGAAGATCGCACCCTGCTGGCCCCCGGCATTGGCTCAGTTGCCGCCCTCGACAAGTCGCTGGAGCAGTTGCAGCACTGGCTTGCCAAACGCTATCGCCACGGCGTGCGCCGTTCATCACCAAAGGAGTAGCATGGATCGCAAACCCAAACGTCGTACCCGGGAGCGGATCCTGACCACTGCCCTCGCCTGCTTCAATCGACAAGGGGAACCCAGCGTCACCACCTCGGCCATTGCGGCCGAGATGGAGATCAGCCAGGGCAATCTCTACTACCACTTCCACAACAAGGAGGAGATCGTCAACGCCCTGTTCTGCGACTTTGAACAGCAGATGGATCGCCTGCTGGAGGCGGTCAGCACCCCGTCCGATGAGCCAGAAGATATCTGGCTCTTTCTCCACCTGATGTTTGAAGCCATCTGGCAGTACCGTTTCCTCTACTACGATATCGCGACCCTGATGAGTGGTTATCATCAGGTGGAACAGCGCTTTTCCGCCCTGCTGCGCCGCAAGGAGCAGACCGCCATCGCCATTTGCAACCATCTGCAAACGGTCGGGCTGATGGAGGGCACGGCGCAACAGATGCGCACGCTGGCGGCCAATGTGGCGCTGGTGGGCACATTCTGGATCTCTTATCAGCGGGCACTGCACCCCAAGGCGGACGCCGATATTGCCCTCGGCGTCTTTCAGGTGATGCAGCTGGTCGCACCCTATTTGCGGGCCGATGCCCGCGCTCATCTGGGCGCCCTCGCCCACCACTACACCGACAAGGTTTGATTCACATGCTACAGGGAGAACAAGCATGACCACTTCACAACTCGAATTTGTCCCCTTCCCCTACGCGGATGCGGCCTATGACTATGCTGGCCAGAAGCTGGCGGACAACTGGGATCGTCTCCATCAGGGGGATGCCGAACCCTGGCCCGAAGATGAACAGGTACAGGATGCCTGGCGGGCCTATCATGCCGGGGATTTTGCCCGAGCCGTCGCTCTTGGTGAAGCGGCCGGTGAGGCGGGTCTCAATGTGGCAAACAAGGCACTGGTGATCCACGCCAGCTACCTGCTGGAGGACAAGTATGCCAAGCGCGCCGCCTTCGAGCGGGCGGCCAGCCATGCCGAGAAGCTGCAAAAACGCCAGCCCAAGAACGCCAACGCCTGGTATTTCCACGCGCTGGCACTCGGTCGCTACAGTCAGGTCATTTCCATCTCCAAGGCCCTCTCGCAAGGCATTGGCGACAAGATCAAGGCAAGCCTTGAGAAGGCGCTGGATCTGGCACCAGATCACGCCGAGGCCCATATCGCCTTTGGTGCCTGGCATGCGGAGATCGTCGACAAGTTGGGGGCCATGATCGGCGGCCTCACCTATGGCGCCAAGAAGGAGGAGTCCGAGCGTCACTTCAAGGAGGCGCTGGCGCTGATCCCCGACTCGGCTATCGCCCGCATGGAGTACGCCAACGCTCAGGTGATGCTGCACGGCAAGAGCCGCCTGAAAGCCGCCGAAGCCCTCTATACCGAAGCGGCCGAGTGCGAACCCATGGATGCCATGGAGCGCCTCGATGTGGAGGCGGCGCGCGAGGAGCTGGAGGATTAACCGCCATTCCTACCGCTAAGAAAAACAAGAGGCCAACCCGCGGGTTGGCCTCTTTTGTGATGGGGGCAGACCGGCTGGCTACGCCGTCACTGGTCGCTCAAGTGCACGCTCAACCGAGCAGCGCATCCAGTCCGTTGGGGTCAAACAACAGCTCCGGCTCCATCAGCACCAGCAACAGCAGTTGCTCGAACTCCACCGCAAACCGCTCGACCACCCGATCCGGATCCGGTACCAGCTTCTTGTCGGTGATAAGGCCCAGTTGCACTTTGTGATCGTAAGAGAGGATGGATACGCCGACGCCGATATCCCCCGATTGCGGCACCCAAAACAGCGGCTGACGCAGTCTTGCGCCGGCCAGATAGAGGGTCTGCTGCGGGCCGGGCACGTTGGTGATCACTGCACTGGCCTTGGCCGTGAGCAGCTCGACGGCCTGCTGCTGCACCGCATTGGGGGCCATGCCAAGGGCATGTAACAGGTTGAGCACCACCACGGGTTGCAGCGAGGTGCGCAGCGCCTGCATCCGATCACGCACGGTATAGAGCCGCTGCAACGGGTGTTCAACATCCAGTGGCAAGTCCAGGGCCACCAGCCCGAAGCGGTTGCCCAGCGCCCCCTCATCGTCCGGTGCACGCATATTGACTGGCACCAGGGCGCGGATCTTGACCTTGTTGGCATCATCCCCCTTCTCCTGCAGGTAGTGGCGAAACGCCCCTGCGGTGGCAGCGATCAGCAGATCGTTGACCGAGCAGCCCAGCACCTTGCCCACCGCCTTGATATCCGGCAGATCAATTTGCTCCGACCAGGCCACCCGCTTGGTGCTGGTGGTCTTGCCACGTAGGCGGCAGGGTGAATCATCACCGAGGGTGGCGATATTGCACAGCTCGCTCGCCACATCCCGCCCGGTCTTGAGGTAATCCACCGCCTTGGTTGGATGGGTGACCACTTCGACATATTTGGACCAGAGGCTACCGGTCAGTTTGAGACCAGCCCGCACCAGACGGCTGCCCTGGTGGCAATCCTCCTCATCCTCGTCATCGCTGTCATCCAGTGGCTCCGGTGACGGTGGTCGCGGCGCCCCTTCCGGGGTGTTATCCATCATGGTCAGCATGGCCCGCACCAGCGAGAAGCCGTCGCCCATGGCGTGGTGAATGCGCACCACCAGCGCTTGTCCACCCAGCGACGTGTCGGTCAGGTGCATATCCCACAGGGGGCGCTGGTGGTTGAGCGGCGTCGAGGCGAGATCGGCCACCAGCTTCTCCAGCTCCAGCTTGCCTGCTTCACCCGGCAGGATCACTCGCTTGAGGTGCTGATCGAGATCGAAATCGGGATCATGACGCCAGTAGTAGGAGCCCCCCTCCAGCACGGCCCGCTGGTGAAAGCGGGGTTGCACCGAAATGGTGTGGCGTAATCCGGCCCGCAGACGCGCTTCATCAAGCTCTCCTTCAAACATCAGGACACCGATGATCTGCATCAGGTTGTTGGGTCTGTCCATGCGTAACCAGGCGGTATCGACGCAGGAGATAAATTCACTCAGTGGCATGGTTGTTTCCCTACAAAATGAATTTACCGAGGCGGCAAATTGCTCCTTCCCTCATATCCGGATGAAGGCTTGATGCAATCAGAATGACATTAATGAGTGCCGACTCGAAATATGAAATAAAGATGAAATATTACTTACAAAATAGAATCTAGACTTGGCCGGATAATAAATATGACAAACCATATGGCTTGCAAACTTATTTCAAACAGCCATCGTTTACAGCTGGTTTATTTAAAACCAGTGCAACGAAGAGTTTCAAACACGTTTGGGGCAAGGTAAGCGATTGTCGACATAATCGAGGATCTCTTGCTCCAGTACGCTGCGTACCGGCAACAGCATCAAGCCAAGATGTACTTCCAGTTCCAGGGTATCTTCGTCCAGGGTGAGAGTGCCATGTACCCCTGAGCCGCGAAAACGAAGCTCGGTCTCCTCTTCATCTGCCCATTCGCAATCAAGTTGATAGCTCTCGCTCATGTCCGCAGCGATGGCTTCGGCCGCGATCCGGGCGGCGGCCAATCCCAGCGGATGCTGACGGCTGATCTGGATGGTAGAGAGTGCGCTGCTGCCAGCGAGCGAGTTGAAGAACATGGTCGTTACTCTGGGTCATAAGTTAGTTATTGATATTAAACACATGTTCACAACAAATGAAAGGATGGTTCACATAAATGGGACTCACTTAACAGAGTCGAGAGGGATGCAGGCCATCAGCGGGGCATGGCATTTATTCCCTCCCTCGTGCGCGCTACACTTGTCACGGAACGGTCAGCAAAAGCTGCTTGTTTTTCATTCACTTGTATCTTCGTATCACCGAATACCCATCAATGGGCCCAAGGCCAGAGAGCTGTAGATGACGCATCAAGAACATGCCCACGACGACGATAGCACCCTGGGTCGGCTCTACCGCCAGCTCAAGCGGGTTGCAGCCTTGCGCGAGCAGATGCGTGCTCACCCGGAAGATCAGCAGGATCGGGATCGGCTACGCCAGTGGCAGGCCGACCGGTTGGGGCGGACCCATCGTGATCTGCTGGAGAGTGACCGCTACGGCCCTGCCGCCGAGTTTTTCCTGACCGATCTCTATGGCCCGGGGGATTGTGCCCGCCGCGATGCGGACGTGATGCGGGTGATGCCGACCGCCGAGCGGCTGTTGCCGGAGTCCGGCCTCAAGGTGCTGGCGCAAGCGATCGAGCTCGATGCCCTCTCCGAAGAGCTGGACTACCTGATGGTGGTGGCGCTGCGGCGCATTGATGGCATTGATCCCATCACACCGGATCATTACACCATCGCCTATCGTGCCGTAGGTGAACAGGCGCGCCGTGAACATCAGATTGCGTTGGTGAGCGAGCTTGGCATGACGCTGGACAGACTGGCGAGAAAGCCGCTGCTGGGGGCAACCCTCAAGCTGGTCTCGGGCCCGGCCCATCTGGCGGGGCTTGGCGAGCTCTTCTCCTTTGTCGAGCGTGGTTATCAGGTGTGTCATCAGATGGGGCGTGCCAACGAGTTTCTAGAAACCATCGCCAGTCGCGAGACGGTCATCATGACGGCGCTCTTTAACGGCGACAGCAGTGCGCTGGGGTGAGGCTTATCGAGGGATAAGCCGCCAGAATAACAAAGCGGGCCGATGAACCCGCTTTTCGTTTATCACTGTTTGCCGATATGTTGGCCAATGCAAGACCGGTCAGATCACCAGCAGATCCATAAAGGCGTGCACCGGTGTGCTGGCCAGCTGCTTGCCATCCTGGCAGAGGGCGAGAATATCGCGGACCCGTTTGGCCGGGAAACGAGTCGCCAGATTGCGCTGGAATTTTTCCACCAGCAGCGGGATCCCCTCCTCCCGACGGCGACGATGGCCGACCGGATACTCCACCTCCACTTTGGCGGTGTGAGTGCCGTCCTTGAAGAAGATCTGGATGGCGTTGGCGATGGAACGCTTGTCAGCCTCCAGATATTCACGGCTGTAACGCTTGTCCTCCTGCACCACCATTTTGCCGCGTAGCGTGTCGATGCGGGGATCGGCGGCGACATCGTCCTCGTAATCTTCGGCGACGAGGTGACCGAAGATGAGCGGCACTGCCACCATGTACTGCAGGCAGTGATCCCGATCGGCCGGGTTATTGAGGGCGCCGACCTTGCTGATGATGCGAATGGCCGACTCATGGGTGGTGAGTTCGATGCGATCGATCTCGTCCAGCCGCCCCTTCACCTGAGCGTGCAGCTTCATGGCGCACTCCACCGCGGTCTGGGCGTGGAACTCGGCGGGATAGGAGATCTTGAACAGCACGTTCTCCATCACATAGCTGCCGTACCCCTGATGCAGTGCGAACTGGTTGCCCTTGAACAGCACATCGTAGAAACCCCACTTGGGGGCGCTCAGTACGCCGGGATAGCCCATCTCGCCGCTCATGGTGATAAGGGCGAGGCGCACCGCGCGGGAGGTGGCATCCCCCGCCGCCCAGCTTTTGCGCGACCCCGCATTGGGGGCATGGCGGTAGGTACGCAGGCTCTGGCCATCGACCCAGGCCTGGGATACCGCATCGATTACCTGATCGCGGGTGCCCCCCAGCATGTGAGTCACCACGGCGGTGCTGGCAGCCTTGACCAGCACCACGTGATCGAGACCGACCCGGTTGAAGGAGTTCTCCAGCGCCAGCACACCCTGAATTTCGTGGGCTTTGACCATGGCCACCAGCACATCGGCCATGGTGAGCGGCGCCTTGCCCTCGGCCACGCGAGTACGGGAGAGCCAGTCGGCGGTGGCCAGAATGCCCCCCAGATTGTCGGAGGGGTGACCCCACTCGGCGGCCAGCCAGGTGTCGTTGTAATCGAGCCAGCGGATGATGGCGCCGATATCCCAAGCGGCCTTGACCGGGTCGAGGCATAGCTGGGTACCGGGCACCCGGGCGCCGTGGGGTACGAGGGTGCCGGGTACGATGGGGCCAAGGTGTTTGGTGCACTCGGGAAAGCGCAGGGCCAGCAGGCCACAGCCAAGGGTGTCCATCAGGCAGTAGCGGGCGGTGTCGAGGGCCGCCTCGCTGGTAATGGGGTGGTTGCAGACATAATCGGCAATATCGACCAGTACCTGATCGGGCTCGGGTCTGTGGTTGACGTCGACGTTGGCGGACATCGTGATTTCCTTATCGTTGTTGTAGAGAGACAAAGTGACGGGGGGCCGGGCCGACATAATCGGCGCTCGGGCGGATGATCCGGTTGTGCTCGCGCTGCTCCATCACGTGGGCGCACCAGCCGGTGACCCGCGAGCAGACGAAGATAGGCGTGAACAGCTTGGTCGGGATCCCCATGTAGTGATAAGCGCTGGCATGGAAGAAGTCTGCGTTGGGAAAGAGCTCTTTTTCTTCCCACATCACCTTCTCCGCCTCGCAGGAGACGCGATAGAGGCGATCATCACCCACCGCCTCGGCAAGCTTGGCCGACCACTCCTTGATGATGACGTTGCGCGGATCAGAAGTGCGGTAGATGGCGTGGCCAAAGCCCATGATCTTCTCCTTGGCTGCCAGCTTGACCAGCAGTTCCCGCCTTGCCTGCGTCTCGTCTTGCCAATCTTCGATCATCGCCATGGCCGCCTCGTTGGCCCCGCCATGGAGCGGGCCGCGCAGGGTACCGATGGCGGCGGTGATGCAGGAAAACATGTCGGAAAGGGTTGAGGCGCAAACCCGCGCCGCAAAGGTGGAGGCGTTGAACTCATGCTCGGCGTAGAGGATGAGAGATACATGCATCACCCGGCGCTCCAGCTCGCTCGGTGCTTTCTGGTGCAGCAGCGCGAGGAAATGGCCACCGATACACTCTTCATCGGTATCGAGGGCGATGCGAACTCCCTCGTGACTGAACTTGTACCAGTAGATCAGAATGCCCGGAAAGGCGGCCAGCAGCCGATCCGCCACTTCATGCTCATGCTCGAAACCATCTTCCGGCTCCAGATCGCCGAGCATGGAGCAGCCAGTGCGCAGCACATCCATGGGATGGGCATCGGCGGGAATGCGCTCCAGCACTTCCAGCAGCGGCTGGGGCAAGGTGCGCAAGCGATGCAGCTCGCGCTTGTAGGCGTCAAGCTGCTGCTCACCGGGCAACTCCCCCTTGAGCAGCAGATAGGCGACCTCCTCGAACTGGGCGCTGTCGGCCAGCTCCTTGATGTCATAGCCGCGATAGGTAAGACCGGTGCCACTCTTGCCCACGGTGCAGATACTGGTCTCCCCTGCGCTTTGGCCGCGCAGACCGGCCCCGCCCAACGGTTTTTGCTGTCCCATAAGCTGCCTCCTATTCCTTGGCTGAAAACAGACGATCCAGTGTCTGCTCGTAGTGGTGATATCCGAGGAAGTCGTAGAGTGACTCCCTGGTCTGCATGGTCTCCACGACGGCCCGTTGATGGCCATCTTGGCGAATATGTTGATAGACGTTGAGGGCGGCCTGATTGGCTGCGCGGTTGGCGCTTAACGGGTAGAGCACCATGTCGACCCCGTGGGCGGCCAGTTGCTCTTTGTCAAACAGCTCGGTTTTGCCGAACTCGGTCATGTTGGCGAGGATCGGCACGTTGGCCGCTTGCTTGAACTGGTCGTACTGGGCCAGCTCGGTCACCGCTTCGGCGAAGATCATGTCGGCCCCAGCGGCCACATAGGCGGCAGTGCGTTCAAGAGCAGATTCCATCCCCTCCACCGCCAGCGCATCGGTGCGCGCCATGATGACGAACTCGCCATTCTCGCGGGCATCTACTGCCGCCTTGATCCGATCACACATCTCCTCAAGCGACACCACCGCCTTGTTGGGGCGATGACCGCAGCGCTTTTGGGCCACCTGATCTTCCATATGGACAGCGGCAACCCCAGCTCGCTCGAACGCGCGAATGGTACGGGCGATATTGAATGCCCCGCCCCAGCCGGTATCGATATCGACCAGCAGCGGCACCCGGGTGGCAGCAGTGATCCGCTCGGCATCGATCAGCACATCGTTAAGGGACGTCATGCCGAGATCCGGCAAGCCGTAGGAGGCATTGGCTACTCCGGCGCCGGAGAGATAGATGGCTTGAAAACCGCTGCGCTCGGCCATCAGCGCCATATAAGCATTGATGGTGCCGACGATCTGCAGGGGATGTTCATTGGCAAGGGCGGTGCGAAAGCGCAGGCCTGCCGAGGGGGACAAACTGGACATCATGACTCCTTTCACCTGTCTAGTTTGGCTATCTAATATCACGTTTACGTTAACGTCAATTATACTTTCGTAACATTCTGGCCGCAGGCAAGACAGGAAACCGGTTTTAGGGTAAATTTCACCAATTCCTTCAACAGGTTGAATTGTATGATGGAGCCCGGTTCCGTGATTGTCTGTCCGGCGTGCGACTTGCTGATCCAGCGCAAAGCACTGCCGCTGCGTCGCCATGCCCACTGCCCGCGTTGTCACCAACATCTCTATGGCCGTTATGCCTTTCGTCCCTCCCAGTTGATGGCCCTGACCATCACCGGATTTCTGCTGCTGCCCTCCGCCTTTTTTGAACCGCTGATCTATCTGCGGCTGGCTGGGGTCAACACCGACGCCGACCTGCTGCGCGGTATTCTGGTGCTGTTTGGCGAGGGCGAATGGTGGGTGGCCAGCCTGGTGCTCTGGTGCGCCGTGTTGGCGCCGGTGGGATTATTGGCGGGGATCTTTGTGCTGGCTTCGGGTCTGGCCAAACGTTGGCACATTCTTCCCGTCACCTTGAAGCTGGTCGAGGTGTTTCGCCACTGGGCCATGCTGGAGGTCTATATCGTCAGCCTGCTGGTTGCCCTGTTCAAACTGATCGACATCGCCGATGTGCGCCTCGGTGGCGGGTTGCTCAGCCTCGGTATTCTGATGCTGCTCAACATGACCCTGTTGATCCTGTTTGACCCCGCCCCCTACTGGGCGCGGATCCCGTTAAAGGAGCCGGAACATGACCAGCGCCCGTGAGATGGGGCTCTGCCGCTGCCATACCTGCGGTTTGTTGGTGCGTTATCAAGCCGGGGCAGTCTGCCCCCGTTGCAGCAGCAAATTGCAGGTGCGCATCCCCCGCTCCCTCGCCTGGTCGTGGGGCTTGCTGGCACTCGCCACCTTCATGTTGTTGCCTGCCAATCTGTTGCCCATAACCCATTTCTACAACAAGGGGTTGCTGCAGTCAGATACCATCTTCAGCGGTATCATGATGCTCTATCGCAGCAAAATGAGCGGGATTGCCACCATAGTCCTTACCGCCAGCATACTGGTGCCAGTGGGCAAAATATTGGGACTGGGCTGGATCTGCTGGCAGTTGCAGCGAGCCAAGCCGGTGCGGCGCAAGCGCCAGCTGGTGATGTATCGGGTGATCGATTTTATTGGTCGCTGGTCAATGCTGGACTTGTTCGTGATTTCGCTGATGGTGGCACTGGTCGATCGGGGTGTGCTGCTGAGTGTTCGTGCAGGCCCGGGGGCCACCGCCTTTGCCGGTGTGGTGGTGTTGACCATGATGTCGGCCCGCATGCTCGATACCCGTTTACTGTGGGACAAGGCGGCCCGTTGATGATTTCTCTGTTTTTGTCTGATGTGCTGTTTAATCCAGCCAATAAGGAGTGACTATGATCGGGGCTGAACCCGTCATCGAAAAGCGCCGCTGGTTATCGCCGGTCTGGCTGTTACCCCTGATAGCCCTGCTGCTGGCGGGTGGCTTTCTCTATCAGCAGGTATTGAGCCGTGGCCAGCTTATCCAGATCAACTTCGCCCAGGGCAACGGCATCTTGCCGGGTAAAACCCAGGTTCGTTATCAGGGGGTGGCTATCGGTGTGGTACAAGAGCTGGAGCTGGCTGAAGATGGCCGCAAAATTGCGGTGATGGCCAAGATTGACAGCCGTGCCAGACCGCTGATCCGCAAGGGATCCGACTTCTGGCTGGTGAGCCCCAAGGCGTCGCTCACCGAGATCTCCGGCCTCGATACCCTGGTCTCCGGCAATTACATCAACCTGCAACCGGGGCGTGAAAGCAATCCGCTGGAGGAGACCTTCGATGCCCTAGAAGGTCCTCCTCCCGGTTATCAGGCTCAGGGGCGCATGCTGCACCTGACCGCTGACTCACTGGGTTCGGTGGGGATTGGCGCCAAGCTCTATTTCCGCGGTATCGAGGTGGGCAGCGTCATCAATACCCGCCTGGGTCAAGACAACCAGAACGTCATTCTGGATCTGGTGATCGAGCCGCGTTTCGAGCATCTGGTCAAAGCTGATACCCGCTTCTGGAATATCAGCGGTATCAAGGGCTCCTTCAGTCTGGCCGGGGTAAGCGTGGAGGCAGGCAGCCTCACCTCCATCCTGAGCGGCGGCATTGCCTTTGACTCGCCCAAAGATTCACCGGAGCCTGAGAAGGGACAGACCTTCGTCCTCTATAAAGGGCTGGCGGAAGCGGCGCGTGGCGAGCGTATCGACATTGCGGCTGGCGATCTTCCGGTCAAAGAGGGGATGCCCATCCTCTATGAGGGGATCGAGATTGGTCGTATCGACCCCATTCGCCTCACCGATAAAGGCCGGGTAGTCACAGCGCTGATCAACCCGGAGCAGGCCTATCGCATTACCGAAAAGAGTCAACTGGTGTGGGAGAGCGTCTCCCTCTCCGCGACCGGTGTGCAGCATGCAGATCGCCTGCTCTCCGGCCCGGCCATTCGCCTCGACTATGTGGCGGGCAAACCGGTACAGAAGATGACTCTGACCGATCGCGCCCCCCAGAGTGGCACCAAGGTGACGCTGCAGGCTGACGATCTGGCGGGGCTCAATCAGGATGCACCTGTCTGGTACAAGGGATTGCAGGTGGGCCGTATCAGCCAGCTCGCCCTGGATGCACGCGGTAATGCCAGCGTCGAGCTGGTGATGGCGCCGAACTATGGTCACCTGCTCAATCGTGCCCGCTTCTATCGCGCCGCCCCGCTGCAGATCGATGCCGATCTGAGCGGTATCAAGGTGGAAACCAGTCCGGCCAGTGCCTGGTTGGGAGGCGGGATCAAGCTGATACAAGCCAGCAGTGGCGAGCGGATTAACCGTCTCTACCCGAGTCAGGAGCTGGCACTGCTCGGCACCCGTGATGCCAAGCCTCAGCGCTGGTTGCTCAAAGCAGATCAGGCCGATGGCATTGGCATTGGCTCGCCTGTGCTCTATCTGGGGCTGGAAGCGGGCAAGGTCAAACAGCTACGCGCCGCCAAAGAGGGGGTCGAGATCGAACTCGAGATTGATGGGGTCTATGCTCCCCTCCTCGCCCAGCAACCTCAGTTCTGGAAAAAACCGGCCATCGACACCAAGGTGCGGGTCGATGGGGTGCAGGTCAAGGTGGGCAACCTCGGTACCTTGCTGCGCGGTGCTATCGAGTTCGATCGGTTGGCCAATGGCCGCAGCAGCCATCAACTGTTCGATTCCAGGGAGCAAGCCAAGGCCAAGGTGCGCCAGCTGTCACTGGTGGCAGAGAGCAATCCGGGGCTCGGGATTGGCAGCCCGATCCGCTATCGTGGGGTCGATATCGGCAAAATTGAAGAGATCGAGCTGGAGCCGTCACTGGGTCAGGTGATCTTCAAGGCGGAACTCGATGGCCACTATGCCGAGCGTTTCCTGCAGTCCGGCGCCCGCTTTACTCTGGTGCAGGCCAAGCTGGGGCTGGGCGGTGTCGCTCACCTCGATACCCTGATCAAGGGGGCGTTTGTAGAAGCACAACCCGGTAAAGGCGCTGGCAAAGATCGCTTCCCCTTGAGTCAGGTCGGCCCGGTGGGTCTGGCCCTGACCCTCAAGAGCCCCTCCGTCAATGGCCTGAGCGTCGGCAGCCCGCTGCTGTTTCGCAAAATGGTGGTGGGCAGTGTCACCAAGGTGGCGCTGGCTCGGGATGGTAGCGAGGTGGTGATCGACGTTAACGTGGATAAGGAGTATGCCCATTTGGTGCGGGCCAACTCCCGTTTCTGGAATGTCTCCGGGGTCAAGGCGGATATCGGGCTGACCGGCGGCACTATCGAAGTGGAGACGGTGCAGAGCCTGCTGGCCGGAGGCATTGCTTTCAATACGCCGGAGAAAGAGATGGGTCCAACCGTCAAAGCGGGCCACAGCTATCCGCTCTACGGCAAGGCCGAGAAAGAGTGGCTGGAGTGGAGTCCGCGTATCCAGCCCTGATCCCTTCCCTTTGTATCTCATCAAAGCCCGGCACTGTGCCGGGCTTTTTTATATTCCGGTGCCTGTTGATAGGGTTCAGATTCAGAATATTCTTAGCCTTGTGGTAGGATATCGCCCCTCTTTTTCGGTCAACGAGACGGCACAGTGCACGACAACACCTATCTTCCCGATTACTTTTTACGCCACATTGCGGCCATCATGCCGGCCCATCTCTCGATGGAAGACTTTGTGGCCAGTTGTCGACGTCCGCTGCGCCGCAGCATTCGGGTCAACACCTTGAAGATAGCCGTCTCGGATTTCGTCGCCCTGATGGAGCCACTGGGTTGGCAGCTCGACCCTGTGCCCTGGTGTGATACCGGCTTCTGGCTGACCCGCAGCGATGAAACTGTCCCACTTGGCAACACCGCCGAGCACTTGAGCGGGCTCTTCTACATTCAGGAAGCGAGCTCCATGCTGCCGGTGACGGCACTCTTTGCCAGCGACAAGATCAAAGCGGATGGCATGTTGCTGGATGCGGCGGCGGCCCCCGGCTCCAAGACCACCCAGATCGCGGCTCTGATGAACAATCAGGGAATGCTGGTTGCCAACGAGTTTTCCAGCAGCCGGTTGAAAGTGCTTAGCGCCAATATCCAGCGCTGCGGCGTGACCAATGTGGGGATGACCCATTTTGATGCCAAGGTATTTGGCCAGTGGTTGCCGGAGACCTTCGACGCCATCCTGCTCGATGCCCCCTGCTCCGGTGAAGGTACGGTGCGCAAGGATGAAGATGCACTGCGCAACTGGAGTATCGAGAGCATCGACGAGATCGCGGCGGTGCAGCAGGGGCTGCTGGAGAGTGCCTTCCATGCCTTGAAACCGGGTGGCGTACTGGTCTACTCCACCTGTACCTTGAGTGAACAGGAGAATCAGGCGGTCTGCCAATCCCTGCTGGACAAGTTTGGCGATGCCTTGAGTTTTGACTCGCTGGCAGACCTGTTCCCCCATGCAGAGCAGGCCTGTACATACGAAGGATACCTGCACGTTTGGCCCCAGATCTTCGATAGTGAAGGCTTTTTCGTCGCCAGATTACGCAAGCATCACTCGGTGCCCAACACCATGTTCAAGCCTGGCAAGCTGGGTAAATTCCCTTTTGCGCCGCTTCCTGCCAAAGAGGCGGAACCCATGTTGCGCGAGATCGAAGCCAACTTCGGGGTGGCACCGCAGGGTCAACTGTTTGGCCGCAATGACGAGATCTGGCTCTTCCCCCAGCTGTTTGATCAGGTGCAGGGCAAGCTGCGCTTCGATCGCATCGGCATCAAGTTGGCCGAAACCTTCAAGAAAGGTTATCGCCTCACTCATGAGTGGGCACTGGCCTATGGCGATAAAGCGAGCAAGGGCGTGGTTGAGCTTGATAGCGCCAATGCGCGGGAATTCATGATGGGGCGGGACGTCTGGCCAGAACAGGATGCGGGTACTGGCGAGGTGATCGTCCGCTATCAGGGACATACCCTGGGGATGGGGAAATGGGTGGGTAGTCGGGTCAAGAATGCCCTCCCCCGCGAGCTGGTGCGTGACAACAATCTGTTCAATGCGTAGTGGGCCGTTCGGTGCATAAGCACTTGAACGAGTCTGAAATACCCACACTCTGGTTGAACTTTTCTTCGGAACTTGAAAAGCCTTGAGCCTTGTCTAAGCTTAAGGCAATCCGAACACCAATTAGCGCACGGCTCTGCAAGGAGCCAATTCCCCTATGCCAGGTACAAGGAATTCGTACCTGGCTTTTTTTATCTCTTCACGTATCGCTGTTACTTCACTCTTGTGTCTATTCAACGGTCTCTTCGACCTGTGTGGCGACTCTGTTTTCAAACGGAGGTTCTCTACCCAGCTCATGTTGGTAGAGCAGATCGATCGCCTGCTCGATGAGTGATGCCTGACTGTCTTCGAGATGGATACCCAGAGCGGCCAATCGCTCGGCGTGGCGATTGCTAATCCAGCATTGCAATCGGGTATGGGTCTCCTGCTTGCGTTTTACATGTTGGCGCTGCCGCTCGGCATTGTTTTGGGGGGCAGCTTCTTGCTCTTCACGCACTGTCATTTCTTGGCTCATATGTCCTTGCGATATTACGTTTCCGAGTTTGTTATCTCTCATCACATGCCATTATCCATAGGAAGATGGCCCTTCCACCTTGGGCTGCTGGCTGCACGGCAAATATATCATCAGATCAACAAGATATCATTTAACATAAAAAACGAAGTGACGCAGTTGTGTCAAAGCAAGCCATCAAGGGCATGATCGGAGAATTTATGGGCATCATCGAAGTACTCCTTCAGGGTTCGCATATCCTTGTGGCGCGTCACCTCAATGATCTTGTTCATCGGCTTGCCGGCAGTCACCGCCGAGGTGATAAATCCGCGCCGCAGGCTATGGCCACTGACGTAAAGATCGTCAATGGTTTGGCCGGTTCGGCGCTTGATCATCAGATTGATGCCCTGGGGGCCGAGTGGTTCGGCCATCAATTGTCCCCAGCGGTTCATGCGACGAAATAGCGGACCTTCGCTGATCCGGCTTTTGCTTAGCCAGTTTTGCAGTGCCGACACAGGACAATATTGCTTGCCCGGGATCAGGGCTATCTCGGTTTCATGCAGCTGATGCTTGCTCGGTTTGAGGCGAAGGCGGATCCCCTGCCCCACAAAATCGAGATCGCTCACCTCAATTCTGGCCGCTTCCGAGCGGCGCAAGGCGCCACTGAACATCAGGAGTAGCAGGGTGTGATCACGCAAGCCCGCCAGATCATGGGTGTCGATGCCATCCAGCACCTGGGTCAATGGCTGCAACGTCAGGGCACCGGTTTTGCGCTTGCGGTTATCCCCCAACCTGACAATACCACGCATCATCTCCTTAATTTCGGGGTGTTCGGTGGGCATGGGATGAATGCCTTTCTGCTTGAAGGCATAACGGATCCCGGCAAGCCGTCTTACCAGGGTTGCCGGTTTACGAGGTTCACCGTTGCGCAGGTCCCCTTTTCCCTCCTCTTTATCCAGCCATACCCAGTCGGCCAATACGCCATCGGCCTGATCAGCGAGAAAGTTCATGATGTCGTGATGAGTGGTTTGTAGCGGATCCAACCCGTGCAATTGGCACCAGAAGACAAAAATACGGGTATCCGCCTGATAGGCATTGAGGGTGGAATCCGCTTTTGCACTGCGCAAAAAGCGGCGTGCCCGACTATTTAGCTGCGCATCGAAAACAGTCTGCAGTGACTGATGAGCCGCATTGGACAAGGTTGGATATGCCACGGAACTCTATGATTCATATTAAGTTTGAGAGGATCTTACAGGATCCTTCCCATACATCAAGTATCGATAATGAATATTATCGATACATAGAACATCTTGTTTTAATACCCTTTGACCACGCTGAATAAAGGAAACATAGGAATATCATTCGACCCAGTTTAGCAGAAACGAAAAAGTAAAATTGACAGGAAGAGATGAGAGATAACGCAGCTCGGTGTTTATATTCAGGTTGGTAATCAGCTTGATATTTGAAAATTAAAAAGCCCCGAATAACGGGGCTTGGGGATTATTTTTTCGCCAGATTGAACAGTTCAAAGAAATTCCGGCTGGTGGCTTCTGCCAATTCATTAAGCGGAATATGACGCAGATCGGCAATAAACTGCGCAACGTCTCGCACAAAGGCGGGTTCGTTCTCCCTCCCCCGATGCGGCACGGGGGCAAGATAGGGCGAGTCGGTTTCGACCAGCAATCTGTCGAGGGGAAGTGCCTTGACCACCTCTTGCAGTGCAGACGCATTTTTGAAGGTGGCGATCCCGGAGATGGAGATATAGAACCCCATCGCCATCGCTGCTTGCGCCATCTCGAGGGATTCAGTGAAGCAGTGCAGCACACCGCCGACCTGATCCGCGCCCTCTTCACGCATGATCTGCAAGGTATCTTGCTGGGCATCGCGAGTGTGGATGATCAGCGGCTTGTTCAGCGCGCGAGCAACCCGGATATGTTCGCGGAAAGAAGCTTGCTGCACTTCCTTGTTCTCGGGCGAGTAAAAGTAATCGAGACCGGTCTCACCGATGGCCACCACACGTGGATCGGCAGCTTGCTTGAGCAGCAACTCGGCATCGACACCGGGTTCCTGATTGAGCGGGTGTACCCCGCAAGAGGCAAACACCTGGGGATAGGGCGCGATCGCCTCGAGCATGGTCGGGAACTGTGCCTGAGTCACACTGACACAGAGAAAATATCCCACGTCCAGTTTCGCGGCCTTTGCCAGTACATCAGCCATGCTGGTCTGCTTGCTGCCATAGCTGAGGCGATCGAGATGACAGTGGGAATCAACGAGTAACATATAAAACCTTTCTGCTTGTCGGTACTTATAACCAGCGACTGAGCCAGTTCATCAGATGGATGGTGGGATTGGAGAGCTGACCCGGCTGACATGCCGCTTTCAGGGCAACCAGATCTTGTTCTGCCTCCAGCAGTTTTTCGCTGGAGTGCTGCTCCGCCAACCGTTGACTCAAGATGGCCAGATCAGGCATTGCCAGCTGATGGTGACCACATCCGGCCTGGGTTTTCAGGGCATCGCACAAGAAGAGCTGCAACCAGTGCAACCTGACCTGCGTCTCCTGACCAAGCTGGCTGCACAATGCCGTCGCCTTGACCGGACTTTGACTCAGGGCGACAAACTGTTCCAGCAGTTCGCGGCGAGTCCCGTCCTGTTGCTGCTCGATATAGTCGAGTACCCGCAGCGGGGCCCCCTGACAGATCCGTACCTGAGCCAGAGTGGCCTGATGACCCTGCTCGGCTAACCAGCGTACTGTTTCCCCTTCCGCAGGCAATTGACAGACATGTTTGTGACAGCGACTGAGAATGGTGGGAAGCAACCGGGAAACCTGGGAGGCAATCAGCAACAGCAAGCTGTCGCCGGCCGGCTCTTCCAGGGTTTTCAGCAGGGCATTTGCCGCCGATTCGGTCATCCGCTCCGCATCTGGAATGATCACCACCTTGCCACGGCCGAGCTGGGCAGAGCCCTGCAGCCGGGTGCAGATCTCGCGAATGGCCTCGACCCCGATGGTCTTGCTGTCGCGCGTTATGGTGCCGAGATCCGGGTGGTTGCCCTTGTCAAACAGCTGGCAAGAGTGGCACTGACCACACGGCTCTCCACGATCCGGTTGTTGGCAAAGGTGCAAACGCGCCAGCCGCTCAGCCAGTTGCTCCTTGCCAAGACCGGGATCGCCCAGCAACAACCAGGCGTGGCCGAGACGACCGGACTGGGCCGTCTGGCTCAGGGCATGCCAGTCGGGGATCAGCCAGGGATACATAGCGGCTCGTTCGACAGATAGTGATCCAATGCACGCTCGATGGCAGCTTTGACCTGTTCCGGCGTTTGCGCCGCATCGATCACCACAATGGAATCATCCTTGGCGGCCAGTTCGAGATAACGAGTTCGGGTACGCTCGAAGAAGCTCAGTTGCTCCAGTTCGATGCGATCCAGCTCGCCACGATGGCGCGCGCGCTGCAAGCCAAGGGCGGGATCGATATCGAGATAGAGGGTGAGATCCGGCTTGAAGTTGCCGAGCACCGCCTGCTTGATGGCGCCGATAAGCTGGGCATCGATACCACGGCCGCCCCCCTGATAGGCCTGGGAGGAGAGATCGTGGCGATCCCCCACCACCCAGACACCATTGGCCAGTGCGGGTTTGATGCGGGTCTCCACCAGTTGTACCCGGGAGGCGTACATCAGCAGCAGTTCCGCCTCGATGGTGAGGCGCTCGTCGTGCACCTCTTTGACGATGGCCCGCATCCGCTCGGCCAGAGGCGTACCACCCGGCTCGCGGGTGCACTCGATCCGGTTGATGCCGTGGCGCTGCAGATAGTCGGTCACATAACGCACGGCCGAGCTCTTCCCTGCCCCTTCCAATCCTTCGATCACAATAAATTTAGACATTAGGGTTTCTTCAATATGTATTCGCGAACCGCCCGATTGTGTTCATCGAGGGTCTTGGAGAAATAGTGGGCACCGCCCCCCTTGGCGACAAAGTAGAGATAATCGGTCGACTTGGGGTTAAGCGCAGCTTCGATGGAGGCCTTGCCCGGCATGGCGATAGGCGTGGGCGGCAGACCGTCGATCACATAGGTGTTGTAGGGATTCTTGTCGGTCAGATCGCTGCGGCGAATATTGCCATCGTAGCGATCTTTCACCCCGTAAATGACGGTGGGATCGGTTTGCAACTTCATGCCCAGACGCAGACGATTGACAAACACCGAGGCGATCTGCGCCCGCTCGTCCGGCTGGCCGGTCTCCTTCTCGATGATGGAGGCCATGATCAGCGCCTCATAGGGCGTTTTGTAAGGCAGGTTGGCCTGACGTTTCTCCCAGCTCTGCTGCAGGAAGGTCTCCATATCCTGATGGGCGCGGCGCAAGATCGAGAGATCGCTGGCATGGGTGGTATAGGCATAGGTTTCCGGCAGGAACCAACCCTCCAGCTTGCCATTCTCGATGCCGAGCTCCTGCGCCAGGTCGGCTTCGGATTGCTCGACGGTCAATCGCTCAAGATATGGGGCGCTGGAGAGCTGCTTCTGCCAATCCTCGAAACGGGAACCTTCGACGAAGGTGAGGCTGAAGTGAAACTCCTTGCCCGATGCGAACAGAGAGAGGGTCTCCTTGAGAGGGGCCCCTTCCTTGATTTCATAGGTGCCCGATTTGATGGCCACCAGTTCGGGATGGCTGCGCAGCCAGAGCCGCACCGCCCAGGGGCTGGCTTCCCCCTCCCCCAGTTCGGCGATGAGGCGCGCCGCATGGGCGCCCTTCTCCACCGTAAAGAGCCGGGTCGGCCCCTTGTTGGTGAGCGTTTCTACTTGTTGCCATTTGTAATGTACATAGCCCCCGGCAGCGGCTACCGTCAGTGCCGCCCCCGCGAGCAGGGTGTAAAGCCGATTAAACTTCAATGACCAAACGCTCCTGTAAACGGCGACTCAATACTGCTGGGGGATAATGGATATCCTCGATGCCATTGACCGGCACGATCCCCATCAGGGTATTGGTGAGCCACACCTCTTCCGCCTGCCATAGTGACTCCAGCGGAGCCTCTACCACACGCAACTCAATACTCATCTGTTTCAACATCGCCACTACCTGGCGGCGCATGATGCCATCGACACCACCGCGGGCGAGATCGGGCGTAAACACCGTCTTGCCCCGACGCCAAAACAGATTGGCACTGACCCCTTCAATGAGAAAACCACGACTGTTAAGCACTATCCCTTCGACTGCATTTCGGCTGACAAGTTCGCTTTTCAGCAATACCTGCTCCAGACGATTCAAGGTTTTAAGCCCGGCCAGCATGGGGGCATCGCCGATCCGCTGGCGGCACACCACCATCTCGATCCCCTCCTGTTGCCACTGGTCGTAGTGAGTGGGAAATGGCGCCAGAGTGACAATCCGGGTTGTGTGTTGACATCCGCTGCCATCATAGCCCCGCCCCCCCTTGCCGCGGGTCAGGATCACCTTGGCCACGCATTGTGGTTGCTCGGCCACCATCTCTTCAACCTCCCGGGTCAAGAGCTCCCAGTCCGGTTCAACCAATCCCAGCCGGTTGTTGGCCAGCTGCAACCGTGCCAGATGGGCAGGCCACTGCAACACGCGACCCTCCCTGACCGCCATGGTGGTAAAATGACCATCACCATAGGCCAGCCCCCGATCATGGGCCGAGATGATATCAAGCTTCATGCCATTGATAAGCAAAGGGATCCCTCTGATAAAAAAGGCCCGATACCGGCAGTATCGGGCCTGTGTCTTTGCCCTGCGGCAAATTATACGCGTTTGAAGATCAGTGAGCCATTGGTGCCGCCAAAACCAAACGAGTTGGAAAGGGCGTACTCGAAGCTACCTGGCTTGGCCACATGGGGTACCAGATCCAGATCGCACTCTTCATCCGGGTTGTCCAGGTTGATGGTGGGCGGAGCCACCTGGTCACGCAGGGCCAACACAGTGATGATCGCCTCGATGGCACCGGCGGCGCCCAGCAGGTGACCTGTCATGGACTTGGTGGAGCTCACCATCAGGGATTTGGCGTGCTCACCAAACACCGACTTCATGCCACGCAGCTCTGCCACATCACCCAGCGGGGTGGAGGTACCGTGCGCGTTGATGTAACCAATCTGCTCGGGGGCAATGCCGGCATCCTTGATGGCATTTTTCATGGCACGAGCGCCACCGTTGCCATCTGCGGGAGGCGCAGTCATGTGGTACGCGTCACCGCTCATGCCAAAACCGACCAGCTCGGCGTAGATCTTGGCGCCACGGGCTTTGGCGTGTTCGTACTCTTCCAGTACCAGGACACCGGCACCGTCACCCAGCACAAAACCGTCGCGATCTTTATCCCACGGACGGCTCGCTTTTTGCGGCTCGTCGTTGCGGTTGGAGAGTGCCTTGGCGGCAGCAAAACCACCCATCCCCATCGCGGTGGAAGCTTTCTCGGCACCGCCGGCGACCATCACGTCGGCATCACCGTAAGCGATCATCCGGCCAGCCATGCCGATGGCATGGGTACCAGTGGTACAGGCGGTCGTCACGGCGATGTTCGGCCCTTGCAGACCTTTCATGATGGAAAGATGACCGGACACCATATTGATGATGGTGGACGGAACGAAGAAGGGACTGATCTTGCGCGGGCCGCCGTTGACCAAGCTTTCGTGGTTCTGTTCAATCAGACCCAGACCGCCGATACCGGAGCCAATCGCCACGCCGACACGTTCGGCATTCTCTTCATTGATGGTCAGGCCGGAATCATCCAGCGCCTGCATACCGGCCGCGATGCCGTATTGAATGAAGAGATCCATCTTGCGAGCGTCTTTACGGTTGATACCGTACTGCTCGGGATCGAAATCCTTGACCAGACCTGCGAAGCGGGTTGCAAACTCGCTGGCATCAAAGTGTTCGATAAGGGAAATGCCGCTCTGCCCGTTGAGCAATGCTTGCCAGCTGGATTCGGCAGTGTTACCCACCGGGGAAAGCATCCCCAAGCCGGTCACCACGACTCTGCGTTTTGACACTGAGGTAGTCTCCGAGAGGTGTTTTGAAAAGGAACAAATACAAAAGAAGCGGCCCTTGGGCCGCTTCTTTCAGAACAGGAACTTATTCCTGATTAGCGGTGATGTAGTCGATAGCCGCTTGAACAGTGGTGATCTTCTCGGCTTCTTCATCAGGAATTTCGGTATCGAATTCTTCTTCCAGCGCCATTACCAGTTCAACGGTATCCAAAGAGTCAGCGCCCAGGTCGTCGACGAAGGAGGCAGCGTTCTTAACGTCTTCCTCTTTAACACCCAGTTGTTCGATGATGATTTTCTTTACGCGTTCTTCGATGTTGCTCATGACCTGAATTTTCCTTTAAAAATACGCTATTTGCGTCTGGTTGGGGTAGTTTATTCAATTGACGTGAGTTTGCAAGTAGCTTGCCGCTGGTCAAACCACGAAATGTGCCAAACTTCGGCGTACTATCGCAAATTTGAACAGATCTTACGACAAATTGATTACACCATGTACATCCCGCCATTAACATGCAGGGTTTCGCCGGTGATATAGGCTGCTTCATCAGAAGCCAAGAATACCACAGCTGCGGCAATTTCTTTTGGATCACCCAAACGGGCGGCAGGCACCTGACTCATGATGCCGGCACGTTGATCGTCATTAAGGGCACGGGTCATGTCGGTTTCGATGAAACCGGGGGCAACCGCGTTCACTGTGATACCACGGGATGCCACTTCCCGCGCCAACGATTTGGTAAAACCAACCAGACCGGCCTTGGCGGCAGCATAGTTGACCTGACCGGCATTGCCCATGGTTCCCACCACGGAGCCAATGCTGATGATGCGACCGTGACGTTTCTTCATCATGGCACGCAACACCGGTTTGCTCAGACGATAAAGCGAGGTCAGATTGGTATCGATGATCTCGTTCCACTCGTCATCTTTCATCCGCATCAACAGGTTGTCACGGGTGATACCCGCGTTGTTGATCAGGATGTCGATGTCGCCAAAGCGCGTCTTGATGGCGGCGAAGACGGCTTCGATGGATTCCTGGCTGGTCACGTTCAGTGCCATGCCGCAACCATTCTCGCCCAGATAGGCGCTGATCGCCTCGGCACCGCTCTCGCTGGTCGCCGTACCGACCACTTTCGCGCCACGGGCCACGAATGTTTCGGCAATCGCACGGCCGATGCCACGACTGGCACCGGTCACCAACACAACCTTATCGGTAAAGCTCATCACTTGCTCCTGTTTACTTGATCTGGGCCAGCGCCTGCTCGAAAGAGGCGGCATCGTTAGCGTGAATACCTTCCACGCGCTTGTCGATGCGCTTGGCGAGCCCGGTCAACACTTTGCCCGGTCCCATCTCGATCTCGAGGGTAACGCCCTCATTGGCCATCCGCTCGACAGTCTCGGTCCACCGAACCGGGCTGAACAGCTGACGTACCAGCGCTTGCTTGATGGCGGCCGGATCCTGTTCACAGGATACGTCGACATTATTGATGACCGCGATGGTTGGAACCTTGATCTCGATCCCGTCCAGCGCAGCTGCCAGTTTTTCTGCGGCAGGTTTCATCAGCGCGCAGTGAGACGGCACGGAGACCGGCAACGGCAGTGCACGCTTGGCGCCCGACTCTTTCATCAGCACGTTGGCTCGCTCAACGGCCTCTTTGTGACCGGCGATAACCACCTGGCCCGGGGAGTTGAAGTTGACCGGAGAGACCACCTGCCCTTGTGCCGCTTTTTCGCAGTTGGCTGCGATGGATTCGTTATCCAGACCGATGATGGCCGCCATGGCGCCGGTGCCTTCCGGTACCGCTTCCTGCATGGCCAGACCACGCAACTCGACCAGTTTGACCGCATCGGCAAAATCGAGTGCGCCGCTGCAAACCAGCGCGGAGTACTCACCCAGGCTGTGACCCGCCATCATGGCAGGCGTTGCGCCACCCTGCTGTTGCCACAGGCGCCACAGGGCGACAGAGGCCGTCAGCAGCGCAGGCTGGGTGCGCCAGGTTTTGTTCAGATCTTCAACCGGACCATCCATCACCAGGGCAAACAGGTCATAACCCAGCACCTGACTCGCCTCGGCGAAGGTCTCCTTGATCACGGCATGTTGTTCGGCCAGCTCGGCCAGCATGCCAACGGACTGGGAACCTTGTCCCGGGAAGGCAATGGCAAATTGGGTCATCATTGATTCCTTTTAGATAAGACAAAAATGAAATCGGTGACGGGATGATGGGCGCACCATCCCGCCGAAGATCAGAGGCGAACCAGCGCCGAGCCCCAGGCAAAACCGCCGCCAAAGGCTTCCAGCAGTACCAGCTGACCCGGTTTGATCCGGCCATCCCGCACCCCTTCATCGAAGGCGACAGGGACGGACGCAGCAGAGGTGTTGCCGTGCTTGTCGAGGGTCAGCACCACTTTATCGAGACTCATACCGAGCTTCTTGGCTGTGGCGCTGATGATGCGGAAGTTGGCTTGATGCGGCACCAGCCAGTCCAGCTCGCTCGGCTCGATGCCAGCAGCGGCCAACGTTTCGGTTACGATCTCGCTCAGACGGGTGACAGCGACCTTGAAGACATCGTTGCCCTTCATATACATGTAGGCTTCGAGCTCGGCACCCGGCATGCCGCGGCGAGGGTGCGGCAGCTTGAGCAGCTCGCCATAACGGCCATCGGCATGGAGATGGGTAGAGAGGATGCCCGGCGTCTCGCTGGCACCGACAATCACAGCCCCTGCCCCATCACCAAACAGGATGATGGTGCCGCGATCTTGCGGATCGCACATGCGGGAGAGCACATCGGCCCCGACGACCAGAACATGGCGGGCTGCGCCGGATTTGACGAACTGATCGGCAATGGAGAGTGCGTAGGTGAAACCGGCGCAGGCTGCAGCCACGTCAAAGGCAGGAATGCCCGGTACGCCGAGCAGCCCCTGCAGCTCGCAGGCGGCAGCCGGGAAGGCATTTTCAGCACTGGTAGTGGCCAGCACTATCATATCGAGATCGGCAGCGGTCAAGCCGGCTGCATCCAGGGCGCGCAGGGCGGCCTGGTAAGAGAGGGTGGCAACGGTTTCGTCAGCCCCGGCAATACGGCGCTCACGGATACCGGTGCGTTCCACGATCCACTCATCACTGGTCTCAACCATCTGCTCGAGATCGGCGTTGGTACGCACTGAACTCGGCAGGTAGCTGCCAGTACCCAGAATTTTGCTATGCATAGAGTTCTTATAGATCCCTGTCAGAGAAGACAGCTTCAAGGCGATCTGCTATTTGCAGTGGAAGTTGATGTTTGGCCTCTTGTGCGGCCAGCAGGATCGCATTACACAGAGCGCGCCGTTCGGCCCGCCCATGACTTTTTACCACAATGCCGCGCAATCCTAACAGACTTGCCCCGTTATACTGGTCGGGGTTCAGGTAAGAAAAACGCCGTTTGAACATAAATCCGGCGATCCGGCCAAGAAAGGTGCGTTTCTTGCGGGGATATCCGGCCAGCTGGGCCATCATCCGCACCACCCCCTCGGCCGTCTTGAGGGCGACATTGCCGACAAAACCGTCGCAGACGATCACATCGCTGTCACCGCTGAAGATGCGATCCCCTTCGACGAACCCGACATAATTGAGCGCGTGGCACTGACGCAACAATTCGGCGCTGTGGCGCACCAGATCGTTGCCCTTGATCTCCTCCTCGCCGATGTTGAGCAAGGCAACACGGGGGGATGCAATGCCTTCTACCTTTTCGGCCACGACGGAGCCCATCACCGCAAACTGCAGCAAGGTATCCGCATCGCAACTGACGTTGGCGCCTAGATCCAGCATCACTGTGCGTTTGCCACTCAATGTCGGCAGCGCCTTGATAAGTGCCGGCCGATCGACCCCAGGCAGGGATTTGAGCACGCACTTGGCCATCGCCATCAACGCACCGGTATTACCGGCACTGACGCAAGCATCGGCCTCACCGGCTTTCACCAGATTGAGTACCACCCGCATGGAGGAGTCTTTCAGAGTACGCAGCGCCACGATCGGTTTATCGCCCATGCCAACCACTTGGGATGCATGTACGAAACGAACGCGGGGATGATTCAGCAAGCCATGTTGCTGCAGCAGAGAGAAGGTCTGGTGCTGGTCGCCGACCAGGATCAGTTTTAGCTGGGGTAAAAGAGACAGTGCCTGCACGGCGGCAGGCACTGTTTCCGAGGGGCCAATATCTCCCCCCATGATGTCTAGCGCGACAGTTTGCGTAGACAAAGGCAATCCTTAAGCGATTACCTTTTTACCGCGGTAGAAACCATCGGCAGTCACGTGGTGACGACGATGAATTTCGCCACTGGTCTGATCAACAGTCAGGGCAGCGGTGGTCAGCGCATCGTGGGAACGACGCATGCCACGCTTGGCACGGGTTTTACGGTTCTGTTGTACGGCCATTGTAGGCTAACTCCTAAATTCACTTACGTTTAAGCTCTTCAAGAACTGCAAAGGGATTCGGCCGCTCATCAGCAGGTTCGATTTCACCCCAGGTCATCTCCATGTTTCCTCTCGGGCATGCATCCAGAGAATGCATAGCGACTTGAGGCAACGAGAGGATGAGTTCGTCCTCCAGGATTTGATGAAGATCTATCTCGCCGTTTTCGTCCAACTCAATGGGCTCATAAGCTTCCGGCAGTTCTTCCTCGTTTGTTCTTTCGAACAGCGGAGTGTAGATAAATTCAGCTTCACAGAGGTGTTCGAATGTCTCTCCGCAACGTTGGCAAACCAGGTCAACCTTGGCATGGGCAGTGCCTTTCATAACGGTCAACTTCTGGACATCTTTGCCAAAGTGCAGTGATACATCGATATCACTCTGCAAGCCAGCGGTTGATTCCTCCAGCCTGGGCATCTGCGACTTTTCCACTATCCCGATGTAATCGAGCAGCTTCAAGGCACTACGGACTGGATCAACCTTAACGGGCAACTTCACCTTTTGCATAGGGCGCGAATAATATAGGTCCAACAACTGATAGTCAAAGGAAAAAGTCCTTACCGCCGATGATTTTAACGTCACAAGTCCCTAGAATGCCGGTACTCGCTTTCATCGGTACCTGATTATGCCACAGAATCTGATCCTCGCCTCAACTTCTCGCTATCGCAAAGCCCTGCTGGAGAAGCTCGGTCTCCCCTTTGAATGTGCCGCCCCCGATGTGGATGAGCGACCACTGGCTGGCGAATCCGCCGAGGCGCTGGTGGCCAGACTGGCTCGTGCCAAAGCTGATGCTGTCGCCCAACATCGTGATCACGGCTTGATCATCGGATCTGATCAGGTGTGTGTCTGCGATAATCACATCCTCGGCAAACCGGGCACCATCGACAATGCCATCGCCCAGCTGATGGCGGCTCAAGGTCGCAGCGTCACCTTCCACACCGGCCTGTGCGTGGTAAATGCCGCAACCGGTGAGGCTCATCAACTGGTGGAACCTTTCACCGTCCATTTTCGCAACCTCGATGAAGCCGCCATTCGCCGCTATGTAGAGGCAGAATTGCCCCTTGAGTGTGCGGGCAGTTTCAAATGCGAAGGGATGGGGATCGTGCTGTTCAAGGGGCTGGAAGGGCGCGATCCTAACGCCTTGATCGGTCTGCCGCTGATCGGCCTGATCGAGCTGCTGGAGCGCCACGGTATTGCCCTGCCCTGATCGCGGACGAATAGATAAGCTAGATCGAGGATATAAAAAGCCCGGTTAATACACCGGGTTCTGTTATCAAGCAGATTGATGTCTCTTAAAAAGAGGCGTCTGCAACAGCCCGCGAAGAGCCGCCATGGAATCCACCACCGCCACTGGCCCGTGACGACCGAGGGCATCACGACTATCTACACCCCAGGTAATGCCAATACGCGGCATAGCGATTGCCTCGGCCATCGCCATATCGTGAACAGAGTCGCCGATCATTACGGCCTGACGGGGTGACAGCCCCAGCTCGTCCAGGATCTGCTCAAGCATCAGCGGATCAGGCTTGGAGCGAGCCTCATCGGCCCCGCGACTGGTTACAAACAACGGGCGCAGCCCGGTCTCATCCAATACCCGATCCAGCCCACGGCGCGATTTGCCGGTAGCGACGGCCAGTTGCAGCCCCCGTGACTGCCAGTCATGCAGCAGCTCCCCTGCCCCAGAAAACAGCGGGCTGGGGGTGGTGTCGTGCAGATAGTGATGACGATAGCGATCGATGAGCATGGCAATCTGGCGCTCATCAATGGCGGTGCCACTGTCGCTACGCAAAGGGAACAGGCGGGACATGGCGACATCGAGGCTCAATCCGATGATCTGCCGGATCTGGGCTGGTGCAGGTACCGCCAGCTCACAATCTCTGGCGGCCCCTTGCACACAGGCAACAACCCGGCCTACCGAATCCATCAGGGTGCCGTCCCAATCGAAAATGGCGAGCCGGATATCCTGCATCAGCGTGGCAAGCCGTTGAGGAAGTTGTCGAGCTCAGGTGCCAGCGGCGCTTCTACCTGCATTTCGCGACCATCGGCCGGATGGGTGAAGCTGAGCTTCCAGGCATGCAAAAAGAGCCGTTTCAGACCTTTGCTGCGCATTTTCTCGTCAAACGCCGCTTCACCGTACTTATCGTCACAGGCGATCGGATGACCGGCATGCAGGGTGTGCACGCGGATCTGGTGAGTTCGACCGGTGATTGGACTGCACTCGACCAGGGTCGCTTCGGCAAATTGACGCACGATACGGAACCGGGTTTCCGATGGCTTGCCATCGGCGCTGACCCGTACTACCCGTTCGCCAGACTGCAGGTCGTTTTTGCGCAGAGGTGCATTGACCACCTTGACGTGAGCCTGCCATTTGCCACGAACCAGCGCCAGATACTGCTTGCGCATGGTCTTGACGCGCAACTGCTCATGCAGGCTACGCAGGGCGCTGCGTTTTTTAGCAACCAGCAGTACGCCAGAGGTATCACGGTCGAGACGGTGAACCAGTTCGAGGAAACGGGCTTCTGGACGCAGGGCGCGCAACCCCTCGATAACGCCAAAACTCAGGCCGCTGCCACCGTGTACTGCCATGCCGGAGGGCTTGTTCAGCACGATCATGGCATCGTCTTCGAACAGGATCTGGCTCTCCAGACGCTGGATAACCCCGAGGTTTGCCGAAGGCAGCTCATTCTTCTCGGCAACACGCACGGGGGGCACCCGTACCTCATCACCTGCGCAGAGTTTGTACTCCGGTTTGATGCGCTTTTTGTTTACTCGCACTTCGCCTTTACGAAGGATGCGATAGATCAGGCTCTTGGGGACGCCCTTTAGCTGAGTCTTGAGAAAATTGTCGATGCGCTGCCCGTCATGCTCAGCTTCGATGGTGAGCAGCTGCACTTGTTGTTGTATCTGTGTCATGGCGCGGATTTTAACACTGCCAGCGCCCCTTGGCTGCATGGTTTGTTGAAAAATGGCGCCTTGCTATAAAAGAGGTTTAAATGGGATAATAAACAAGGTTTTGTCATTGTGTTCAAGCCTTGTACTAAGTGGCCAAAAAGTATGCCACCCAATCCCGAAACACCGTGTATACAAGAACATGACGGTTCCCGGGTGCGAGGTACAACGCATGGAGAACACAAACATCACCGTTTATTTGTCTCCATTTCGGCATCCTTATTCATTCCTTCTCGAGAAGTGATGACCAGAACGCCCTTAGTTTGCGCCTCATGCATACCCCAACCGGGAGGTTGCCCCAGTATGCTGAAGACCCGAGGCCGGCGCTGGCAGGACCCAGATGGAGGAAATCAAAATGACACAATAATGAGAACTCAATGAAAAGAATGCTTATCAACGCAACTCAAGAAGAGGAGTTGCGCGTAGCGCTGGTTGACGGACAACAGCTCTACGATTTGGATATTGAAAGTCCGGGACACGAGCAGAAGAAAGCGAACATTTACAAGGGTAAGATCACCCGCGTAGAACCCAGCCTTGAAGCTGCTTTTGTTGACTACGGCGCCGAGCGCCACGGTTTTCTGCCGTTGAAGGAGATCGCCCGCAATTACTTCCCCTCCGGTTACTCCTATCAGGGTCGTCCCAACATCAAAGAAGTGGTCCGCGAAGGTCAGGAAGTTATCGTCCAGATCGACAAGGAAGAGCGTGGCACCAAGGGTGCAGCCCTCACCACCTTTATCAGCCTGGCAGGTAGCTACCTGGTACTGATGCCCAACAACCCCCGTGCCGGTGGTATCTCCCGCCGCATCGAGGGTGATGAGCGGACTGAACTGAAAGAAGCCCTGAGTGGATTGACCGTGCCGGAAGGCATGGGCTTGATCGTGCGCACCGCCGGTGTGGGCAAGTCTCCGGAAGAGCTGGAGTGGGATCTGAACGTCCTGCTCAATCACTGGGACTCCATCCACAAGGCCTCCCAGGAGCGCGCGGCACCGGTGCTGATCCACCAGGAAAGCAACGTCATCGTGCGTGCCATCCGTGACTATCTGCGTCGCGATGTGGGCGAGATCCTGATCGACAATCCGGTGATTTTCGAACGTGCCAAGGCCCATATCGAGCTGGTACGTCCCGATTTCCTCAACCGTGTGAAGCTGTACAAGGGTGAAGTTGCCCTGTTCAACCACTTCCAGATTGAGAGCCAGATCGAATCAGCCTTCCAGCGTGAAGTGCGCCTCCCCTCCGGTGGCAGCATCGTTATCGATCCGACCGAAGCCCTGACCTCCATCGATATCAACTCCTCCCGCGCCACCAAGGGCGGCGATATCGAAGAGACTGCGCTGCAAACCAACCTGGAAGCGGCCGACGAAATTGCCCGTCAATTGCGTCTGCGCGACTTGGGTGGCCTGATCGTAATCGACTTCATCGACATGACCCCGGTTCGCCATCAGCGCGAAGTGGAAAACCGTCTGCGTGAAGCAGTTCATCAGGATCGTGCCCGCATCCAGTTGGGCCGGATCTCCCGTTTCGGTCTGCTGGAGATGTCTCGCCAGCGTCTGCGCCCCTCCCTCAATGAATCCAGCAGCCATATCTGCCCCCGTTGCCAGGGTCAAGGCGTGATCCGTGACAACGAATCTCTCGCCCTGTCCATCCTGCGTCTCATCGAAGAAGAGGCGATGAAGGACAACACCGAGCAGGTTCACGGTCAGGTGCCGGTTGATGTGGCCGCCTATCTGCTTAACGAGAAGCGTGCCGCCATCGCCAGTCTGGAACAGCGCAATGATGTGCGTGTTTACATCATTCCGAACCAGCATCTGGAAACCCCGCACTACGAAGTGACTCGTATTCGTCAGAACGAGATCCCGGAAGCGGCCAGCTACGAGCTGAAAACCGAGATTGCCAAGCCGGTCTACCAACCGAAGCAAGCTCAGGTGATCGAGCGTGAGCAACCGCTGCTGCAAGGCTTTGCCCAACCGGCACAACCGGCCCCTGTTGCACCGCAACAGCCGGCGGCTCCTGTTGCTGCGGCCCCTGCCGAAGCCGGCTTCTTCAGCAAGCTGATCAAAGGCATTACCGGCCTGTTCAGCAGCGATGCAGCCCCTGCCGACGTGAAAGCGCCCGCCGAGAAACCAGCAGCTCGTGAAGCACGCAAGGATGAAGGTCAGCGTCATCAGCGCGAAGAAGGTCGTGGCCGTGGTCAGCGTCCTCGTCGTGACGACAATCGTGGCAACCGCAACAATGCGGAAGCTGGCGAGAAGCGTGAAGGTGGCAACCGCGAAGCCGGTGAAAACCGCAATCGCCGTCCCCGCAAAGAGCGCGAGCCTCGTCAGGAGCGTGAAGCTCGTGGCGAAGTGCGCAGCGAACAGCGCATGGAACGTGAACCCCGTCAGGAGCGCGAGCCTCGCGAACCGCGCCAGGAACGTGCGCCACGTCCGGCCCGTGAACCTCGTGCTCCCCGTGAGCCGCGTGCCGAAGTCGTTGTTGACGCAGTAGATACCGTCGATGCAGCTGCCGCCCAGCCACGTCAGGAAAAAGAGCAGAAAGTGGCCGAGCGCCGCGAACGTCGCCAACTGCGCAAGCAGATCCGCGTCGATGTCGCCACTGCTGACACCCCTGCCCTGCCGGTTGACGAAGTACCAGCGCAAGCTGAAGTGCTCGATAGCACTGTGGGCAACGAGCAGGAAGAGCAGAGTGAAGGCCAGCGCCGCTCACGCCGCACTCCGCGCAGCCAGCGTATCGAAGGTCAGCGCCGCAAGCGCATCAACGAAGATGCCCGCAGCCAACGTGACGAAGAACAGCAAGATACCACCACTCTGACCACCGCAGCCCAGGCCGATATTGCCAAAGCGCAGGTTGAAGAACCGGTAGTGCCTGTTGTTACCATCCCGAGCGCTGAAGCCGTCGCTGCTGCCCTGCAAGCCTCTGCGGCACTGACCGAGCATGTGGTTGTCGAAGCCGTTGCTGAAGAAGCTGCCGAGCAGGCGGCTGCTGAAGTCGTTGAAACTGCTCCGGTGGTTGAAGAGGCCCCTGCTGTCAGCACTCCTGCTGTGGAAGCTGTAGCGGTTGCCGTCGAGATGCCAACTGCGGTTGTCGAAGCCCCGGCACCTGTCGCTGCGGTTGCGGTGGAAGAGACTCCGGTCGTGACCAAACAGGTAGCTCACGGTGCTGGCCTGCTGGCTCGTGCCCGCAAAGCATCCGCCCCGATGGCAACTCCTGCCGAAGCCCCTGCCCTGCCTGCTCGTGAGCCGGTTAACTACCCGCCGCTGGTACGCAACGAAGTGAGCACATCAGGTCGTCATGGTGGCAGCACAGCCGCCGTCAACGTGGCCACCTGCCCGGCCGGTCGCCCCTAAGCAACCCGGGTTGATCCTGTCTAGTCCTGAAATAGGTTTACACATTTTCGGCTAGCATTTCTCCACTCAGAACCCCCTATGTACCGCATCGGGGGTTCTGTATTTCAACGCATGATGCGGCCGCTCCGCGTTGTAAATATCCACCGCTTCACGCACCATTTCCCGCGCTTGCGTTAAATCCTGCGGGCTTTGCAACAATAACTCTCCTTTCAAAATCCCGTTCACCCGCTCCGCCAACGCATTCTGGTAACAGTCATACCCATCCGTCAT
>NZ_JBFODU010000016.1:0-15285 GCF_040908505.1 Aeromonas sp. R1-2
GCGGCCCTGAATGCCATAACGCACCTGAGCCTGTTTGTAGGTGAGCTCGCCTTTTTCAATCTGCTCGACCAGTGCCAGTTTAAAAGTCAGCGAGTCATCGCGCTGTGTCCGTTTCACACCTTGTCCCATCGGGTTCTCCATTTATTGGGGGGAAAGGTGTAAACCATATTCAGGACGGGACACGCCCAACAAAAAGGCCTCATCGCGAGGCCTTTTTTACCACTATCTGGCAGTAGATCAGGAGGGCTGATCACCCTTGTTACGAGCGCTCTGGGCACCTGGCGGCAAGGGCTTGCGCGCCATCAACTCCAGCTCCAGCAACGCATAGCGGTGCTCGATGAAGTCATAGACGTTGTTGGATAATGCCAGCTTGAAGTAGCTGATGGCTTCCTTGCGGTTACCTTTGCCCAGCTCGAACTTGCCCAGATAGAAGTAGGTTTCACACAGGCGCTCGGCAAGCTCCCGGTTATCCTTCACCCCTTTCACCACGTTGCCCATCAGCTGGGAAGCGTTGATCTCGCCGGTATAGAGGCGAACCAGATCCCAGTTCCAGGCGTCGTCATCGTACTTGTTGAGACGCTCGCGCATCCGGCTCATGGCGGCCGACGGGTCGAGTTTCTGCTCAGCCAGATAGAGCCAGATCACCCGATAGGGGTCTTCCGGCTGTGCCTCGTAGAAACGCTTCATATCGGCCGCGGCCAGCTCGGGACGGTTACCGTAATAGAGGGCGATGCCACGGTTGAGATAGGCATAGTCATAGTCCGGCGCCAGTTCGAGGGCGGAATCGAACGCATCATAGGCTTCGTCGTAATTCTGCTGCTGTACCAGATAGACGCCGATGAAGTTATAGGCTTCGGCGAAATCCGGTTTCTCCCGCAGGGCACGGTTGAAATCGAGCCGCGCGAGGGAACGCAGACCAACCCGATCAAACACCACGGCACGCTCATAGAACAACTCTGCCCGTTGCTCGGTGGTCAGTTCCATTTCACTGAGCATCTGCCCGAGTCGGGCGAGCGCCAGCTCACTCTGGTAGGAGACCTGCAGGGGGGTCGCCAACACAAGTGAAGCAGGCTGCGGCTTGGGAACCTTGGGGGTGTTAACCTGACTGCTACTGCTGCAACCCCACATGGGAAGCAACAACAGGATACCGAGGAGGTATCCAATCCCTTTCCTGACGTTCAATGAACACTCCGACGCTTACGCTTGACCCCGCATATGGTAAAGGTCAACTGCCGCTTTGTCATGTAGCTGTGCCCCTCTACCTCAAATAAATCAGGATTCGACAGGGTATCCGGCATCGCACCAACCGCGAAAGCCGCCGTCGACGCTGATCACCTTGCGATAACCCATCTGTTGCAGGTTGTCCGCAGCCAGAATGGAGCGAAAACCACCACCACAATAGAGGTAGAGCTCGGTCTCAAGATCCGGGAACTGGGTCTCGATATCCCGCTCAATCACGCCACGACCCAGATATCGGGCACCGGGCAGATGGCCTTTGGCCCACTCGCTCTCTTCCCGCACATCGATTAGGTGAAACGTGCGCCCTTCATCCTGCCAGCGCTTGATCTGGTGAACATCGGTTTCGATGATGCGGGAGCGGATCCCATCAACCAGCGCCAAAAAACGGGGATTGTGATGCATGACAAACTCCTGTTGTTTAAATCATGTGCGTCAGCAAACGACACGCAGAGATAAGAAAAGAGCGCCATGAGGCGCTCTTCACTGTTACGGCAGGATTTCCTGTTGGTCCGCACCCTCTTTCTCTACCTGGGTGGGCAGCATGTGCTCGCGCTTGACGCCGAGGAACATGGCAAACGCACTCGCCACATAGATGGAGGAGTAGGTACCGAACGCCACACCGATCACCATGGCCACGGCAAAACCGTGGATCAACGCACCGCCCTTGAGCAGCAGCGCCAGCACCACGATAAAGGTAAGGCCGGAGGTGATGATGGTACGACTCAGGGTCTCGGTCATGGAGAGATCCAGAATGTACTCGGTATCCCCTTTACGCACCTTGCGGAAGTTCTCCCGCAAGCGGTCGAACACCACGATAGTATCGTTCAGGGAGTAACCCACCAGGGTCATCAGTGCCGCCAGTACAGTCAGGTCGAACTCGTACTGGAAGTAGGCAAAGACACCCAACGTGATCACCACGTCGTGCACCAGGGAGAGAATGCCCCCCAGCGCCAGACGCCATTCGAAACGCACTGCCACGTAGGCCAGGATACAGAGGATGGAGGCCAGCATGGCCAACGCACCGTCTGTCGCCAGTTCATCACCCACGGAAGGGCCGACAAACTCGACGCGTTTGAGCACTGCGCCCTCGTCGAGCTGCTTGGCCGCCGCCAGCACTTCGTTACCCTGTTGTTCTACCTTGACCCCCTCTTTCGGGGTCAGGCGGAAAAGCACGTCACGGCTGGAGCCAAAGTGTTGCAGGGTTGCCCCTTCAATCTTCTGCTCTTCCAGAGCGTCATGGATCTTGTCCAGGCTCACCGACTGCTGGAACCCCACCTCGATAGTGGTACCACCGGTAAAGTCCAGACCCCAGTTCAGCCCCCGATCAAACAGGAAGAACAGGGCTACCACCATCAGCACGGAAGAGAAAACCACACCCGGCTTGGCATAGCGCATAAACGGGATCGGTTTTTCAAAATGTAGAATCTGAAACATCTCTCTATCCTCAGATGGGCAGCTTGTCGATACGCCGTCCACCCCAAGCCAGGTTGATAATGGCACGGGAAACTGTGATGGCAGTAAACATGGAGGCGGTCAGACCAATGCCCAGCGTCAGGGCAAAGCCCTTGATGGCGCCAGTACCGATACCGAACAGGATCACGCAGGTGATCAGCGAGGTCACGTTGGAGTCGGCGATGGTGGAGAATGCTCGATCAAAGCCCAGATGGATGGCTTGCTGAACACCCCGACCGTTGCGGATCTCTTCACGAATACGCTCGTAGATCAGCACGTTGGCATCCACCGCCATACCAAGCGTCAAGACGATACCGGCGATACCCGGCAATGTCATGGTGGCCCCCGGGATCATCGACATGATGCCGACAATCAACACCAGGTTCATACAGAGCGCCAGGTTGGCAACCCAGCCGAACGCACGGTAGTAGATCCCCATGAACAGCACGATCACCAGCATGGCCCAGCCGATGGCTTCCATACCGCTGTCAATGTTCTGTTGACCCAGGCTCGGGCCAATGGTGCGCTCTTCCACGATCTGGATCGGGGCGATCAGGGCACCGGCACGCAGCAGCAGCGCCAGGTTGTGGGCTTCGTTGGCGTTGTCGATACCTGTGATACGGAACTGGCTGCCAAGACGCGACTGGATGGTGGCGACGTTGATCACCTCCTCCTGCTTGCGGAACTTGCGCTTGCCATCCGGACCCGGTTGACCGACCGGCTTGTACTCGATGAAGACGGTCGCCATCCCTTTACCGACGTTATCCTTGGTAAAGTTGGCCATCTTGTTGCCACCCTGGCCATCCAGCTTGATGTTGACCTGGGGACGGCTGTACTCGTCGAAACCGGACTGGGCACCCACGATGTGGTCACCGGTCAGGATCACCCGCTTTTGCAGCACCACGGGACGACCATTGCGATCGTTGTAGACCTTGGAGCTGGGCGGGACACGGCCATCGGCCGCAGCCTGGATGTCGGCAGTCTCATCGACCATGTGGAATTCCAGGGTAGCGGTTGCCCCCAGTATCTCCTTGGCGCGAGCAGTATCCTGAATACCGGGCAGTTCAACGACAATGCGCTCGGCGCCTTGCTGTTGTACCAACGGCTCGGCCACGCCCAGTTCGTTGACCCGGTTACGGATGATGGTGATGTTCTGCTCGAGGGCGTACTTCTTCACTTCCTTGATCTTGGCTTCGCTCAGACCAGCCAGCAGGATGAACTCATCCCCTTTCTGCTCGGTAGTGAAAGTCAAATCAGGGTTCTGACGACGCAGATGAGAAACGGCGCGTTCCTGATCGGCTTCGTCACGGAAGATCACCTGCACCTGATCTCCGACCCGGCGTACGCCGGAGTAACGGATCTTCTGGGTGCGCAGCTCGGAGCGGAAATCCTGCACCATCTGCTCTTGCTGCTTGGTCAGTGCTTCGGCCATGTCCACTTCCATCAGGAAGTGCACACCACCGCGCAGATCAAGACCCAGCTTCAGAGGCGCCGCACCGATGGCTTCGAGCCAGGCGGGAGTGGAAGGTGCCAGGTTGAGTGCGGTAATGAAGTTGTCGCCCAGCTTGTTGGCAACGATATCGCGCGCCTTCAGCTGGTCTTCGGTGTTCTTGAAACGGATCAGGATAAAACCGTGCTCGAATGCAGCATGTTTGACCGGGATCTTGGCCGCTTCAAGGGTCTCTTTCACCAGATCAAGAGTATCTAGCTTGACTTCGGCACCACGGCTGGCAGAAACCTGCAAAGCCGGATCTTCGCCGTAAAGATTGGGGGCTGCATATAGAAAACCGATGGCGATCACCAGGATCACCATCAGGTATTTCCACAGCGGATAGCGATTCAACACGCTGTGCTCCTTGGGAGATTAAAGGGACTGGATAGAACCCTTGGGCAGAACGGCAGAGACGAAGTCCTTTTTGATGGTGACTTGAGTCTGGTCGTTCAGGGCGATCACCAGGTAATCGCTGTCTGCAGCCACTTTGGCAATTTTGCCAACCAGGCCACCGGAAGTGAGCACTTCATCACCCTTGGACAAGGAGCTCATCAGATTGCGGTGATCCTTGGCACGCTTGGCCTGGGGACGATAGATCATGAAGTAGAAGATCAGGCCGAATACGGCCAGCATGATGATCATTTCCATACCACCACCCTGTGCACCCGGTGTTGCGCCTTCTGCATACGCCTTGGAGATAATGCTCATTTAACAACCTCTTATTGATGTAGATTTAAAAAAACAAAATTATATGTTGTTGTTATTTAACGTCATTTTCAGCTAACGGAGGCACAGGCTTCCCTTGCCGACGGTAAAACTCTGTTACAAAGTCGTCTAATTTACCCTGCTCGATCGCGTCCCGCAAACCCTGCATCACACGCTGGTAATAACGCAGGTTATGAATCGTATTCAGACGGGCACCGAGGATCTCGTTGCACTTGTCCAGATGGTGCAGGTAGCTGCGGCTGTAGTTCTTGCAGGTGTAGCAATCGCATTCGGCATCCAGGGTGCTGGTGTCGTTGCGGTGCTGGGCATTGCGGATCTTCACTACGCCATCGGTGGTGAACAGGTGGCCGTTGCGGGCGTTGCGGGTCGGCATGACGCAGTCGAACATGTCGATACCACGGCGCACCCCTTCCACCAGATCTTCCGGCTTGCCGACACCCATCAGGTAGCGCGGCTTGTCAGCCGGAATTTTCGGGCAGACGTGCTCGAGGATGCGGTGCATGTCCTCTTTGGGTTCGCCCACGGCCAGACCACCGACCGCATAACCGTCGAAACCGATCTCCAGCAGCCCCTTGAGGGAGACATCACGCAGATCTTCGTAGACCGAGCCCTGAATGATGCCGAACAGGGCGTTCTTGTTGCCCAGCGCATCAAACTTGTCGCGGGAGCGCTTGCCCCAGCGCAGAGACATCTCCATGGACTTGCGCGCTTCTTCATAAGTGGCCGGGTACGGGGTGCACTCGTCGAAGATCATCACGATATCGGAGCCCAGATCGTACTGGATCTCCATGGACTTCTCGGGGTCGAGGAAGATCTTCTCACCATTGATGGGGTGACGGAAGTGGACGCCCGCTTCGGTGATCTTGCGAATATGGCCCAGGCTGAACACCTGGAAACCACCGGAGTCGGTCAGGATCGGGCCCTGCCAGTTCATGAAGTCATGCAGATCGCCGTGGGCACGCATCACTTCCTGACCCGGACGCAGCCAGAGGTGGAAGGTGTTACCCAGCAGGATCTGGGCGCCGGTTTCACGCACTTCTTCCGGGGTCATCCCCTTGACGGTGCCGTAAGTCCCGACCGGCATAAAGGCCGGCGTTTGTACCACACCACGTTCAAAGACCAGTTGACCGCGACGGGCACGGCCGTCGGTGGTTTTCAGTTCAAATTTCATTGCTACCTCGGCTGCGTCAGATAAACAGTCTGACAATAGGAGGGCCGCGCACGGCCCGGTAAATAAGCTGAAGCTTATGCTTCAACCTGGCGACGGGTGACGAACATGGCGTCCCCGTAGCTGAAGAAACGGTACTGCCCGGCCACGGCTGCCTGATAGGCCGCCATCACGTTGTCATAACCGGCAAAGGCGCTGACCAGCATGATCAGGGTCGACTCCGGCAGATGGAAGTTGGTGACCATGGCATCGACAATCTGGAACTTGTAACCAGGGAAGATGAAGATATCGGTGTCACTAAAGAAGGGCGCTAGCGGTTTGCCCTGCGCCAGGGTGACCTTGGCCGCGCTCTCCAGCGAACGGACCGAGGTGGTGCCAACGGCAATCACCCGACCACCACGGGCACGGGTGGCCGCGATGGCATCTACCACCTCTTGCGGCACTTCCGCATACTCGGAGTGCATGTGGTGATCTTCAATCTTCTCAACCCGCACCGGCTGGAAGGTCCCCGCCCCTACATGCAGGGTGACGAAGGCCGTTTCAACCCCTTTGGCCCGAATTTTCTCAAGCAGCGGCTCATCAAAGTGCAGGCCGGCGGTCGGCGCAGCGACAGCCCCCGGTTTTTGATTGTAAACGGTCTGGTAGCGCTCCTTGTCAGCATCCTCGTCGGGACGGTCGATATAGGGGGGCAGCGGCATGTGGCCGATGGCCTCCAAAATCTCCAGCACCGGACGCGGGTCGAGGAAGTGGATCTCGAACAGGGCATCGTGGCGGGCGCACATCTCTGCCTCCACACCACCATCCATGATCATCCGGGTGCCGGGCTTGGGCGCCTTGGAGGCACGGACATGGGCCAGCACGCTGTGCTCGTCCAGAATGCGCTCGACCAGTACCTCCAGCTTGCCGCCGCTGGCCTTCTGGCCAAACATGCGCGCCGGAATGACACGGGTGTTATTGAATACCAGCAGGTCACCTGGATTGAGCTGATCCAGCACATCCACAAATTGACCGTGGCGCAGGGCGCCAGTTTGACCATCGAGCTGCAACAGGCGGCTGGCGGTACGCTCTGCCATCGGATAGCGGGCAATCAGCTCGTCTGGCAGATCAAAATGAAAATCGGATACTTGCATCTTTCACCTCGGGGGGAATCGGCGGCTAGTCTAGTTATCCCCATCTTCCAAGGCAACCCAAAAGACCAAAAACCCAAGAGAGACAAGGGGTAGCGAGCAATATTGAGACACACATCCGGTTAATGATTCTTTAATGTTCTGTATTGACCCTGATCATGTTTTGCCAGTTGGGGCTGGGCTAGGGTGAAAGCAGATACACAAGGAGGCCCACCATGATGACCCTATCCGAAATCATGACCGAACATCCCTTCACTCTGGGTCCGTCAAACAGTGTCAAACAGGCGATGGACCTGATGCAGCAGGAGCGGATCCGCCACATTCCCATCGTCGACGAGCAGCACCACCTGCTGGGGCTGGTGACCCTCACCGATATCCTGGCCACCCGGGAATCCAAGCTGCTGCTCATCAGCCCGGAGCGGGAAGCCGAATTTACCGACAGCGTACAACTCGACGAGATCATGACACGGCAAGTGGCGAGCGTAGATCCTCACGCCGGCATCAAGGAGGCGGCACTTTATCTGCAGCGGCACAGATATGGCTGCCTGCCGGTACTCAAAGGACGCAAGCTGATCGGCATTGTCACCGAGTCGGACTTTATTGCCGTGGCCATCAACCTGCTGGAATTGATGGAAGAGCAGGAACCACCTATCGACTTTTGATAGATCTGGCTGTAATTAAATTACAATAAAAGCGTTTTCAGCCGTCAAAATAAGCTGAAATGATGAAACACTTTCATTTTGATTGAAAAATTACACCAAATGCTTGCCTTGTGATCTGCGTCACACTATCATCCCTCTCATGCAATAGTTGCCGAGGGGGAGACGAGGGATTGTGCACCCATTATCTTCCTCTCATATGTCTGCAAGTTTGCACACCCCGTAGTTAGTCTTTGCTGTAAAGCATTTGTTTATATAGCCATTCCTTGTTTGATGACCCGGCCCTGTCGTTGCGATAGCGCCGGGATTTTTTTATCCGCGTTTTCTGCTCTCCCCCTTGTCAGCACATCTCCATCGCTGCGAGCAGCGGCCTCACCTGTTTGCACCACCGTTTATCTCATCGCGTCATCGTGGCTCTGCACACCCTTTCTTATGCCTTGAAAAGGCGATGTAGCGCACAGATATTGAACCACGACAAGGAGTTATCTCAGTAGGCCTGAGATATTCATGTTAGGTACAGCCATAGTGGGTTATCTAATAAGTAGATTTAAGCGATTCAAAATTGCGGCTTTTATCGATTAACGGAAGCCCCTATGATGAATCCATCGAAAGTTAAGCGCCTCGTCTGGCAAGACTCTTCAACACCAGACCGGCATATGTACATCACCAAGGAGCAATTACATGTCTACCTACATCAACACTGAAATCAAGCCGTTCAATGCTACCGCCTACCACAATGGCAAATTCGTTCAGGTGTCTGACGCTGACCTGAAAGGCAAGTGGTCCGTGGTCTTCTTCTACCCGGCTGACTTCACCTTCGTTTGCCCGACCGAGCTGGGCGACCTGGCTGACAACTACGCTGAATTCCAGAAACTGGGCGTCGAGATCTACTCTGTCTCTACCGATACCCACTTCACTCACAAAGCATGGCACGACACTTCTGACACCATTCAGAAGATCCAGTACCCGATGATTGGTGACCCGACTGGTACCATCACCCGCAACTTCGGCGTGATGATCGAAGAAGCTGGTCTGGCTGACCGCGGTACCTTCGTAATTGACCCGCAGGGCATCATCCAGATCGTCGAGATCAACGCTGGCGGCATCGGCCGTGACGCACTGGAACTGCTGCGCAAAGTCAAAGCGGCCCAGTACGTTGCTTCCCACCCGGGTGAAGTGTGCCCGGCTAAATGGAAAGAAGGCGAAGCCACTCTGGCCCCGTCCCTGGACCTGGTAGGCAAGATCTAAGCCTCCCGCTTCCAAGACCGGCCCGTATAAGGGCCGGTTTTGTTTCCGGCCCCAAGCAAAGGCGCCGGTCTGCTTTCCGGCTTACATCTCACGCCGACCCGCAATCACAAGAAGGAATTCGACCATGTTGGATACCAACCTCAAACAACAGCTGAACACCTATCTGCAGTACATCGTCAATCCCATCGAGATCAGCGTGTCCGGCAACGACAGCGACAAATCTGCAGAGCTGCTGGCACTGGCCAGCGAGATCGCCGAGATGTCCCCCAAGATCACCCAGACCTCTGGCACTGCCGCTCGCAAGCCTTCCATGAGTGTCGCGCCGCAGGGCCAAGCCCCGCGCGTTCACTTTGCCGGCATCCCCATGGGTCATGAATTTACCTCTCTGGTGCTCGCCCTGCTGCAAAGCGGCGGCCACCCCTCCAAGGCCGATGCGGCTGTGCAGGAGCAGATCCGCAATCTCAAGGGTGAGTTCCACTTCGAGACCTATATCTCCCTCTCCTGCCACAACTGCCCGGACGTAGTACAGGCCCTCAACCTGATGGCGACCCTGAACCCCGGCATCACCCACACCATGATCGACGGCGCCCTGTTCCAGGAAGAGGTTGCCGAGCGTCAAATCATGGCGGTACCGAATGTCTACCTGAACGGCCAACCGTTCAGCCAGGGCCGTATCTCGCTGGAAGAGATCGTCGCCAAACTCGACACCGGCGCCGCCGAGCGCAAGGCTGCCGAGCTGAATGAGAAAGATCCCTACGATGTACTGGTGGTCGGTGGTGGCCCGGCTGGCGCCGCAGCGGCCATCTATGCCGCCCGTAAAGGCATTCGCACCGCCATCGTTGCCGAGCGTTTCGGTGGTCAGGTGATGGACACCATCGGTATCGAGAACTTTATCTCCGTGCCCTACACCGAAGGCCCCAAACTGGCCGCCAGCCTGGAGCAGCACGCCAAAGAGTACGGCGTGGAACTGATCACCGAACAGCGCGCCGCCGCCATCAGCAAAGATGGATATGTGAACGTGGATCTCGCCTCTGGTGCCACCTTGAAGAGCCGCGCCGTGATCCTGGCTACCGGTGCCCGCTGGCGTGATCTGAACGTACCGGGCGAGCTTGAGTACCGCACCAAGGGCGTGGCCTACTGCCCGCACTGCGATGGTCCCTTCTTCAAGGGCAAGCGAGTGGCGGTGATCGGTGGCGGTAACTCCGGTATCGAGGCGGCCATCGATCTGGCTGGCATCGTCGAGCATGTGACTGTGGTGGAGTTCGCCGACACCCTGCGTGCCGATGAAGTGCTGCAGAAGAAGGCGCGCTCCATGGGCAATATCGACATCATCATGAGCGCGCGCACCACCGAAGTGATCGGTGATGGCAGCAAGGTGGTCGGTATGGACTACGAAGATCGCACCACCGGTGAGATCAAACACCTGGCGGTGGCGGGTATCTTCGTCCAGATCGGCCTGGTACCGAACACCGAGTTCCTGAAAGGGAGCGAGATTGCCCTGACCCGCTTTGGCGAGATCGAGATCGATACCAAGGGCGCGACCTCCCTGCCCGGCGTCTACGCCGCAGGGGATGCCACCACGGTACCGTTCAAGCAGATCATCATCTCCATGGGTGCTGGCGCCACCGCCGCACTGGGTGCGTTTGATTACCTCATCCGCAACCCGGCGCCGGAAGCGACCAAGGCTGATGCAGTGACCGCCTGATAAACCCAGCGCAACAAAAAGCCGATGCTCGATTAAGTAAACACGAGCGTCGGCTTTTTTATATCTGCATCGATGCGCAATAAAAACCCCGCAGCAAATGGCGGGGTTGTTCATGACTGGACTTAAACGACGGGTATCACTCCAGCAAGAAAACAGCCTCGATATTATCGCTTACCGTGATCTGCTGTTGTTGATAACTGTTGTCCGCCATATCCGCCGCGGGAGCAGCCATCGCCATGGCCTGCACCACCTTCAGGTTGCGGCTGTAGGCGGTAATGGGCGAAGCATTGCGGTACTCCACACTGTAGACCTTGCCAAGCTTCATCCCGAACGCCTTGGCCAGAGATTCAGCCTTAGTTTTGGCATCCTCAACGGCATTCAAACGGGCCTGCTCCTTGATGACCTGCGGCGATTTCAACCCGTACTCAATCTGGGATACGGACTCCAACCCGGCTTTGAGTGCGGTATCCATCAGGGGGCTCAACTTGTCGAGCTGATAGAGTTTGACCGCCAACTGCCGCTGGGCACGGTATCCCAGCAATACCGGCTTCTTGTTCTCGCCATACTGATATTCCGGCGAGACCATCAGGTTGCCAGCCTCGACATCGCTGCGCTTGATCCCCAACCCTTCCAGTTGGCTGAAAAAGGCTGCGACCTTGGTATCGACCTGCTGCTTGGCCTTGAGGCCCTGCTTATCCAGTGCACTCACCGCCACATTGAGGGTGAGCATATCGGGTTCGGTCTTCTGCTCGGCATAACCGCTCACCACCAGATGGGGCGCTTGCGGCACTTCAATCGCCAGCAGCGGAGCACTGACAACCAGAGCGGAAAGAGTAAGAAGGGGACGCCACATAGAAAAAACCTCAATCGGAAAGATTGAGGCCATTATGCCCGTGCAGCTACGGGATTTATATATCGTGCAAGGGGGGGATCTGATCCAGTATCTGATTGGTCAGATCGAGACTAATGGTGACCATGCTGCCGGGATCCTGGCTCTGGTTTGCCATATCCAGCGCAGGAGCCGCGCCACAGACCAACACCTCATCATCGAAATGGAACGAGTCCCACGACAGAACGTGTCCTTGCACCGCCTGTCCGATATTGGTGCCACCACTATCCTCCTCCATCGCAGACCAAGGAATGGTATCAGATGGCCCTAGCAAATCTTGCAACAACGGAGAGTGAAAACTGGCCAGCGGATACTCCTGCTGCCCCTGATGATGGCCAACCAGAATCATGTTATGGGCAGACTCGGTATCCATGACCGGCACATAAGTGATAGAGGCCGTAGCGAAGTCAACATAGAGCGAGCCCGCTACATCACCGGCCTCATTCTCAATCTCCATCCCATCCAGCCGATCCCCCGCGATCGAGGCCTGATAGCCAAACTGGCCTGCACAGGTAATGTTCCCCTGCCCATCCCAGCTATAACGGATGCCATCAATGTCGACCCAGTTGAATGACTGCATGATTACCCCTCTCCTCTACTACCGCTATCTTATCCATCCCCTTAGGGAAAAAACAGGGGCCAGGCAAGCCCGGCCCCAAGACAAGGTTACGGATCAACCTTCAAGTTACCGTCACCCAACAACTTCTGAATGATCTCCAGGTCACTGTTGCCCAAGGTTGTCAGGTCAATACTGTCAAATTTTATGACTTGGGTGGTTCCTCCATTCGTACCATCCAAATCAATCGTCAACCTTGATTTCCCTACTCCATCGCTACTGAAGTTGAGATAAGCATCCAGCGATCCTGAGTTGGCCTGCTCACCGGTAAGCAACTCGCTGATATCCAGCACATCTCCGCCATCACCGGTGGTGAAGTCTTTGATGACATCCACACCACCGATATCACCAGCCCCCCACTTAAAGGTGTCTTTACCGCCGCCACTAGTCAGGGTATCGCTACCAGCACCGCCAATCAGCAGATCGTCACCTTTCTGTCCGTAAAGAGTGTCATCACCTGCACCACCATCCAGAAGGTCATTGCCACCAACCGAACCGTCCTGACCAAAAGAGATATGACCTGCTGCAATCAAGGCCCTCAGTTCACTGTCGGTTGCTCCAGGATGTGCTGCGGCAAAAGACGCCCAACCGCCATCGATACTGTCAGCATAAATACTGTCGCCAAAGAGGATATCGTTCCCATCGCCTCCCCGCAGAGCATCATTCCCGACTACTGCGACATTGATTAACCCCCCGGTAATATTACCGATAATATCCGTCAGCTGATTGGCGGTAGTGACGTTATCAGCGAGTCCACCGCTCCCTTCAACATTGTTTAACAATGCTTGAGCGGTAGCAGATACATTAATGCCAACAGCTTCAATGGTAAAAGCCTGTGCTGTACCTGGACCTGCCGTTTCGATCAATCCGACCTCACTGACGTTATCATTATTGCCTGCTGTACCAAGGACGTGTTTTATGGCTGTCTGTGCATCGGCAGAGATGACACTACCGGAATTATCCAAGGCTCGATTTGGTACACCATCAGATACGAACAGCACCTTGTTCACATCCGCAGCCAAAACAGGGGCTGACGATTGAATCCAATTATTGGCCTGCACTAGGCCGGCCTCATAATTCGTATAGCCCCCGTTAGCCATGATTGCATTGACAAATGCAATCGCACTTTTCAACTGTTCAAGATTATCAGTACCATTAGCGGTAAGCGTGAACGTACTGCCAACGGGTGCATTTGTTCCAAACTTGACCAAATGTACCTTGATATCACTAGCCCCCGACTCATAGAGATTATTGAGAGATGCAATAACCGATTGTTTCAATGCATCAAGACGGCTGATATTAGTGGTAACCCCCTGAATATTGGTAAAAGGAATTTTGCTATCCATGCTGCCAGAATTATCCAGGACATAGACTATGTTAGCTTTTTGACCTGGTAACCTGGTGGAGCCACCAACATCCCCAATCAGCACATCATTACCCGCAACCCCCTGAATAACGCCTCCAGTCACCGAATCGAACGGACTGGCTATATGATGAGCAACGTGTGAAGAATCGATATCACTGACATTGTGGCCAACTACTAGAACAGACTGGTTGCTACGGATGCAGACCTCCAAGTTTGCAGGAGCCTTATCACCATCCCCATCAACCAAGGTGTAGGTAAACAACTGCTTCACTGCACCATCATCACCAAAGATCGCTGGTGATAAATTTGCCTTGGCAACAAAACTATATTCCCCCACATGGGTGCCTTGCAGGTCGATCTTCAGAATACCGAGCTCTGTATTGAGGCTCAATACTTTGGTATCCTTATCGAAACTATAAGTTACCCCCCCCGTACCCAAGATATCGATATCAGTACCACTAGCATTTAGGGTAAAGGTTTGAGCACCTACAGAGACTGATGCAATAAGACCTACTCCATCAGCACCGGAATTATCGTTAGCCAATACATTACCGATTACCCCACCGCCAGCACTTGCCAGGTCAACCAAGGTAGCGGATAGATTTTCCGGTGAGGCAAGAATATAAGTACCACTACTAGAAATTGGATTAAGGTAGGTACCTGTATTCACATTAATACCAATCGCATGCGCCTGGAACGGATTGGTTTCGGAATTATTATCGTTATCAACATTCCCATTTGTAATAAATGTTTGCCATGCCGTTATCGCTGAAACTTGACCGGTAGGGTCAGGTTCAGGATTACCATCAGAGATAAAATACAACTTGTTTTGTTGGGCTTTATCTGCACCGACATTATTCACATCAAGAAGAATTTGAGCCTTGGCTGTATTAAGCGCTTCCGCATAATTAGTCCATCCATCTGCGCTAAGCGCATTAACTGCGCTTATCAGGTTGATATAACCAGAATCACTAACCGAGTTGAAGTTATAGTCACCAACATTGGAAGAACCCGTTGCGAAGGTCACCAAATTGACATGAATAGGGGCATCTAGCCCTGCGTAAGCTTGCACCAAGTTAGCAACCGCTGCTTTAAGTGCAGCCAGTTTGTCCCCCTTCATGCTGCCAGAGGTATCCAAAACCAGCGTCACATTAACTAGCGGTAATGGTGACTGGATTATGCAAGCTGGGCCATCGTTCACCGCCACCGGCACGTCATCAGTGATGTTCACATTCACCTTGATGCCACCCACCACCGGGTCGCCATCGCCATCCTGCGCCGCAAAGGTAAAGCCATCGGTCAGCAACTTAACTACGTTCTCTCCCTCACCTGATACCAGCAGGTTGTCTGCCAGCGTGAAGGTGTATGAACCATCCGCATTCACCAACAAACTGGCCGCAGCACCGGCAACACCAGGTTGCACGGCACCTTTCGCATCGAAGTACACCGTCACAGAGGTCTGGCCTTCATCAATGGTGGCCATGCCACCGCTCCAGCTCACACCAGTCACCTTGCCAAAGCCGTCCGCCCCCCAGGCAACGTTGTCCACTATGCTGCCTGTGACTGACAACGGCTCACGCTCACCAACGTCATTACCC
>NZ_JBFODU010000017.1:0-2055 GCF_040908505.1 Aeromonas sp. R1-2
GCTTGATTCAAATTGTTAAAGAGCGACGCAACAGTGTGTTGCTGCGGGAGTGGAATTCTACTCAACCGCCTTCTCGAGTCAAGCCTTATTTTCAAGGTCTTTTCGAGGTTATCGACGAGGTTGTTTGCGTTGCCGCTTGCCCTGTCGATGGAGGCGCATTATAGGGAACAGATTCTTTCTGGCAAGCAGATAATTGCAAAAAGATGGCTTTCGCTGTCTGTTCGCTCACAAAGCCACCAATCAGCATATTAAACCGGCGAAATCAGCTTACTGCAGGCACCGCGATAGCAAAATCATACAGATTGTCATAGATGGTATCGGCCAGAGCGTTACCCACTTCGGTGACCGGCTTACCGGTTCTGACCATGATCTTGTGACCAACCCCGGCATTGATGGCTGCTTTCAGATCAGAAGGCTTATCACCCACCATATAGGAACGACTCATGTCGATCCCCAGTTCCTGTTGCGCCAACAGCAGCATGCCTGGCTCCGGTTTGCGGCAATCACAGGGGGCGCCGTGATCCGGATGATGGGGACAGAAGTAGATGCCATCGAGATCCACATCCCGATCAGCCAGTGACCAATCCATCCATTCCGTCAGATTCATGAAGTCATCTTCACTGAAGTAGCCGCGGGCGATTCCGGACTGGTTAGTGACGACGACCAGCAGATAGCCTTTCTTTTTGAGGAGCTGCAGAGCGTCTATGACTCCGGGCAGAAAATGGAAATCATCGACCTGGCTGACATAGCCAGTGTCTTCATTGATGACACCGTCACGATCCAGAAAAATGGCGGGGTTGCTCACGGAAACTACCTCTATCAATGGTTTTGCCCAGTATCTCACAGGCCATAAATAGCCCCAAAAATAAAAGGGGTGGCCGAAGCCACCCCTTTTCATGTTTGAATATAACGAATCGATTAGGCGATTACGCTAGCTACAACACCAGCACCTACGGTACGGCCACCTTCACGGATAGCGAAACGCAGGCCGTCGTCCATCGCGATCGGAGCAATCAGGGTAACAACCATTTTGATGTTGTCGCCCGGCATTACCATCTCTACGCCTTCCGGCAGTTCGATGGTACCGGTCACGTCGGTAGTACGGAAGTAGAACTGCGGACGGTAGCCTTTGAAGAACGGGGTATGACGGCCACCTTCTTCTTTGGACAGTACGTACACTTCAGATTCGAACTTGGTGTGCGGCTTGATAGAACCCGGCTTGGCCAGTACCTGACCACGCTCTACGTCTTCACGCTTAACACCACGCAGCAGCGCGCCGATGTTCTCACCTGCACGACCTTCGTCCAGCAGCTTGCGGAACATTTCAACACCGGTACAGGTGGTAGAAACGGTATCTTTGATACCAACGATTTCTACGGTCTCACCTACTTTAACGATACCGCGCTCTACACGACCGGTAACTACGGTACCACGGCCAGCGATAGAGAATACGTCTTCGATAGGCATCAGGAACGGCTGGTCAATCGCGCGCTCCGGCTCCGGGATGTAGGTATCCAGGTGGCCAGCCAGCTCGATGATCTTCTCTTCCCACTGAGCGTCGCCTTCCAGCGCTTTCAGCGCGGAACCACGAACTACCGGCAGGTCATCACCCGGGAAGTCGTACTCGGTCAGCAGTTCACGAACTTCCATCTCTACCAGTTCGAGCAGCTCTTCGTCATCAACCATGTCACACTTGTTCATGAACACGATCATGTACGGGATACCAACCTGACGACCCAGCAGGATGTGCTCACGAGTCTGCGGCATCGGGCCGTCAGTCGCTGCTACTACCAGGATCGCGCCGTCCATCTGGGCAGCACCGGTGATCATGTTTTTAACGTAGTCGGCGTGACCCGGGCAGTCTACGTGGGCGTAGTGACGGGTAGCGGTGTCGTATTCTACGTGGGAGGTGTTGATGGTGATACCACGCTCACGCTCTTCCGGTGCCTTGTCGATCTGGTCGAAGGCGAAAGCTTTACCACCGAAGTGCTTGGCCAGCACGTTGGTGATAGCTGCAGTCAGGGTGGTTTTACCGTGGTCAACGTGGCCGATGGT
>NZ_JBFODU010000018.1:0-153226 GCF_040908505.1 Aeromonas sp. R1-2
CTGATCCCATGCCGAACTCAGAAGTGAAACGCGGTAGCGCCGATGGTAGTGTGGCATTCGCCATGCGAGAGTAGGACACTGCCAGGCACCCAATTTCAAGATTACGCCCAGCGTGGTCTTTACCGGTTAGTGTGCTGATATGGCTCAGTCGGTAGAGCGCATCCTTGGTAAGGATGAGGTCCCCAGTTCGATTCTGGGTATCAGCACCATTTTCAAGTTAGCTTTAAAAGCTTTTGCCTGACGGCAATAGCGCCGTGGAACCACCTGATCCCATGCCGAACTCAGAAGTGAAACGCGGTAGCGCCGATGGTAGTGTGGCATTCGCCATGCGAGAGTAGGACACTGTCAGGCACTTATTTAGAAGAGGCCTCCCATTCGGGAGGCCTTTTTGCATTTCTGCGTTCCAAAAATCTGTCATGCCGCCGGCATTTTAGTAAAAGTGCTGGGCTATCAAGGGATTGCCCGTTACTCTTTAGCCGTTGCCGATTAACACGTGATGCTGCCAGCGAGGTATTGATGGCTACGTTGAAGGAAATTGCACAGGAAGCGGGGGTTTCTCTCGCCACGGTATCCCGGGTACTGAACGAGGATCCCAGCCTGAGCGTCAAGGAAGAGACCAAGCAGCGGATCTTCGAGATTGCCGAACGGCTGGAGTACAAGACCAGCAGCGCCCGCAAGGGGGTACACAAGAGCAAGCTGCACTTTCTGGTGGTCTATGCCTATCCCCAGAGTACCGAGGTCAACGACCCTTACTATCTCGCTATCCGCTATGGCATCGAGACCCAGAGTGCCCGCCTCAATATCGAACTGACTCATCTCTACAACTGCGGTGAAGGGCGCGAACTGAGCTCCGTGGATGGCATTCTGGTGGTCGGCACCCTCACAGCCGAGCGTCTCGTCCAGCTAAGGGCTTGTTCCAGCCAGCTGGTGTTTGTTGACTGCCGTTCACAGGGAAAGTTTGACTCGGTCGATGTGGATCTCGCTCTGATCAGCCAGCAGGTCGTCGACTACTTTATTGCGCAGGGGCACCAGCGCATCGGTTATATCGGTGGCCAGGATGAGAATCCGGATCTGCGCGAACTGGCCTTCCGGGATTATGGCCAGCGGTTGGGGGTGGTGCAGGAGAGCGACCTCTATCGTGGGGATTTCTCCAGTGCCTCCGGCTACCAGTTGGCGAAGGAGATGCTGGCGGGTGACTGGCCCAAGGCGCTGTTCGTTGCCTCCGATTCCATCGCCATTGGTGTGCTGCGTGCCATTCATGAGAAGGGATTGGCGATTCCCCAGCAGATCGAGCTTATCAGCGTCAACGATATTCCGACCGCCAAGTTCACCTTCCCGCCGCTCTCTACGGTGCGGATCCACTCCGAGTTGATGGGCTCCCAGGGGGTCAATCTGCTGGTTGAGCGGCTGCGAGACGAGCGGGATATTCCCCTTCGGGTGCTGGTACCGAGCAAGTTGACCCTGCGTGGCACCACTCGCTGATTTTAGTAAAACATTCTGCTTTTTAGTCGCGCCATCTTGCGGTGGTGCGACTCCTCTCCCTAGCAAACCTCTTTCCCATATCATCCAGCAACTTCATATCATATTGTTTTATAGTTGATTTTATTGCAGCTCAGCCAACGGCTATCAACATCTATGCCACTCATCCATATCTTGCCCTCCTTTATCTCCCGCTTCTGATCTCGCTCACAAAACCATCTGTTCATTGTGATCAGGTTAAAACTTTACCAATTCAAAGCTGATATTTAGTAAATGTTTATCTAGAGTTTACCCAGTTAACGTTGCCTTGTTCCGGGAGGACATGTGAATAACTGGGAAAACGTCCAATTCGTTGGTGAAAACAGGCTGGCCCCGCGCGCCTACTTCTTCTCTTATGCCGACCACACGCTGGCGACTACCATGCAGCGCGAGCTGAGCCGCCGTTTTCTGAGCCTTGGCGGCCAGTGGCAGTTCCACTACTTCGACCACCCCCTGCAGGTGCCGGAGGCCTTCTATCACAGCACCATGAGCGAGTGGGGCCAGATCACCGTGCCCAACATGTGGCAGATGGAAGGGCATGGCAATCTGCAGTACACCGACGAAGGTTTTCCCTTCCCCATCGACGTCCCCTTCGTGCCGACCAACAACCCCACCGGCGCCTATCAGCGCAGCTTTATGCTGAGCCCGGCCTGGGACGGCGAGCAGGTGATCATCAAGTTTGACGGGGTGGAGACCTACTTCGAGGTCTATGTGAACGGCCACTACGTCGGCTTCAGTAAGGGCAGCCGTCTCACCGCCGAGTTCGATATCAGTGCCTACGCCAAGGTTGGCGAGAACCTGCTGTCGGTGCGGGTGATGCAGTGGGCCGACTCCACCTATATCGAAGATCAGGACATGTGGTGGATGGCGGGGATCTTCCGCGACGTCTATCTGGTGGGCAAACCGGCCGCCCATGTGCAGGACTTCTTCATCCGCACCGCGCTGGCCGATGACAATCAGAGCGCTACCCTGAGCTGCGATATCCAGCTCGAGAACCTGGGGGCGGCCGCCCGTGATCACCGTCTGGTCTGGTCCCTGCTGGATCAGGGCAGCGAGATCGCCAGCGGCTCCCTCGACCATCTCGCCATCGACGGCAAGTGTGATTGCCACTTCACGCTGGATCTGGCCAACCCCCATCTGTGGAGCGCCGAAGACCCTTACCTCTATCAGCTGCAACTCTCCCTCTACAACGGTCAGGGCGAGCTGCTGGAAGTGATCCCGCAGCGGGTCGGGGTGCGTGAAATCAAGGTCAAAGATGGCCTCTTCTACGTCAACGGCCACTACCTCAAGCTGCACGGGGTGAACCGCCACGACAACGACCATCTCAAGAGCCGTGCGGTCGGAATGGATCGTGTTGAACGCGATATCGTGCTGATGAAGCAGCACAACCTCAACTCGGTGCGCACCGCCCACTACCCGAACGACCCGCGTTTCTACGAGCTGTGCGACCAGTACGGTCTGTTCGTGATGGCGGAGACCGACGTGGAGACCCACGGTTTTGCCAACGTCGGCGATCTCAGCCGCATCACCGACGACCCCTTCTGGGAGCCGGTGTTCGTGGATCGCATCGAGCGCCACGTGCACGCCCAGAAGAACCACCCCTCCATCATCATCTGGTCGCTTGGCAACGAGTCCGGCTACGGCTGCAACATCAGAGCCATGTACCAGCGCTGCAAGGCGATCGACCCGACCCGGCTGGTGCACTACGAAGAGGATCGCGATGCCGAGGTGGTGGATGTGGTGAGCACCATGTATTCGCGCGTCTCCCAGATGAACTGCTTCGGCGAGTTCCCGATGGAGAAGCCGCGCATCCTCTGCGAATACGCCCACGCCATGGGTAACGGCCCGGGTGGCCTCAGCGAATATCAGCAGGTGTTCGACCGCCATCCCCACATTCAGGGCCACTACATCTGGGAGTGGTGCGATCACGGCATTCTGGATCAGGACGAGCAGGGGCGTGCCGTCTACAAGTACGGCGGCGACTACGGCGACTACCCCAACAACTACAACTTCTGCATGGATGGCCTCATCTATCCGGATCAGACCCCGGGGCCTGGCCTGCGCGAATACAAGCAGGTGATCTGCCCGGTCAAGGTGCGCGCTCTGGATCTGGCCAGCGGCAAGCTGGCGGTGGAAAACCGCTACTGGTTCTCCACTCTCGACGATATCCGTCTACTGGTCGAAGTGAAGGCCGAGGGCGAACTGCTGGCCAGCCAGCAAATCCGGCTGGAAGGGGTTGCCCCCGGTGCCACCACAGAGCTGCAACTCGAACTGCCATCCCTCGATGGTAGGGAAACCTTCGTCCAGCTGCGGGTCATCAAGGCCAGTGCCACCCGCTATAGCGCGGCGGAGCACCAGCTGGGCCAGTACCAGTTCCAGCTGAAAGAGTCGACTCGCCAGCTGCAGCCCTTTGCCAATCCCAACGCCACCCCGTTGCAGATTGCCGACGAACGGCTTGATCTGACCTTGAGCGGCAGCGGCTTCGCCCTGCGCTTCTCGCGCCTCGACGGCAAGCTGGTGAGCTGGCAGCAGGATGGTATCGAGCTGATTGAGCGCTCGCCGCGTCTCACCTTCTTCAAGCCGATGATCGACAACCACAAGCAGGAGTACGAGAGCCTGTGGCACCCGAACCACCTGCAGATCATGCAGGAGCACTTCCGCACCTTAAGCTGGCGTCAGCTGGGTGAGGCGGTCGAGGTGACGGTGGAGAGCCTGATCGCGCCGCCGGTGTTCGACTTTGGCATGCGCTGCCGCTACGTCTACACCCTGAGCCCGAACGGTCAGCTGCACGTGGCACTGTCCGGTCAGCCCTACGGCGGTTATGACGACATCATCCCCAAGATCGGCTTCGAGCTGGGTATTCGTCAGGATCTTGACCGGGTGCACTACTACGGCATGGGTCCGGGCGAGAACTATCAGGACAGCCGCCAGAGCAACTGGATCGACAGCTTCCAGAGCACGGTGAGCGAGATGTGGGAGCACTACCCCTTCCCGCAGGACAACGGCAACCGCCAGCAGGTGCGCTGGGCGACCCTGACCAACCGCCACGGCGCCGGTCTCTACGTGCGACCCGATGCCCCCATCAACCTGAGCGTCTGGCCCTACAGCTGGGAGCATATCCACGCGGCGCAGCACATCAACGAGCTGGAACCGAGCGGTTATCTCACCCTCAATCTGGATCACAAGGTGCTGGGGCTGGGTTCCAACTCCTGGGGCTCCGAGGTGCTGGACTCCTGGCGGGTGCGCTTCGAGCCGTTCAGCTTCGGCCTGACCCTGCTGCCCATCGCCCGTAGCAACCTCAATCCGGCTGTGCTGGCCGGGCTAGATCTCACCATCAACTGCGGGAGGAACCTCGCATGATCACCCTGGACAACCTGACCCTGTTCAAAAACATCTACCGGGAGGGCAAGAAGTGGGGCCGCTGCGTGGAGGCCATCGACAACCTGCCGAACCTCAAGCCCGGCATCTGCCACTCCATCGGTGACTCCCTCACCTATCGCTTGCAGGAGGGGGTCAGCCCGGCTACCTCCCTGTTCGAGGGGCAGCGCCGTTACTTCGACGTTCACTACTACCTGGAAGGGGCAGAGACGGTGGAGTGGGCCCCCAAATCGGAGCTGGCGGTCGAGCAGGCTTATGACGACACCACCGACCGAGAGTGGCTGGCAGGCGAGGTGCGTGAGCGTCAGAAAGTCGGCAACGGTCAGGTGGTGATCTTCGAGAACGACGAGGCGTACCGGTTCACAGGCGATAGCCCGGTGCGCAAGGTGATCATCAAGGTCACCGTCGAAGGTGGCTACTTCAAGAACAAATAACAAGCCGCCGGTTCTGCACTGACAAAGCCGGAAGGGCGGGGCTCACCCTACAAATCATGCCCCGTCCTTTCGCTAGATAACTACAGGTCTGGAGATGCACCATGTCTGATTCCAAACGCAATACGATAGGCAAGTTTGGTCTGCTGTCGCTCACCTTCGCGGCGGTATTCAGTTTCAACAACGTCATCAACAACAACATCGAGATCGGTCTGGCCTCGGCTCCGATGTTCTTTCTGGCCACCATTTTCTACTTCATTCCGTTTTGCCTCATCATTGCGGAATTTGTGTCACTGAATAAGAACTCCGAAGCGGGCGTCTATGCCTGGGTGAAGAGCTCCCTCGGCGGTCGCTGGGCCTTTATCTCCGCCTACACCTACTGGTTCGTGAACCTTTTCTTCTTCACCTCGCTGCTGCCGCGGGTTATCGCCTACGCCTCCTATGCCTTCCTCGGCTACGAGTACATTCTCACCCCGGTGGCGACCACGGCATTGAGCATGGTGCTGTTTGCCTTTGCCACCTACGTCTCCACCAACGGCGCCAAGATGCTCGGCCCCATCACCTCGGTGACCTCGTCCCTGATGCTGCTGCTAACCCTCTCCTACATCCTGCTGGCAGGTGCGGCACTGGTGGGCGGCGTACAGCCGGCCGACCCCATCACGGTAGAGGCCATGGTTCCCGATTTCAGCTGGGCGTTTCTGGGCATCACCACCTGGATCTTTATGGCAGCCGGTGGCGCCGAGTCGGTGGCGGTCTACGTCAATGACGTGAAAGGGGGTTCCAAGTCATTCGTGAAGGTGATCATCATCGCCGGGATCTTCATCGGGGTGCTCTACTCCATCGCCTCGCTGTTGATCAACGTGTTCGTACCGAGCGGCACCCTGAAATATACCGGCGGCTCGGTGCAGGTGTTCGAGGGGCTGGCGGCCTACTTCGGCCTGCCGGAGATCCTGATGAACCGCTTCGTCGGGCTGGTCTCCTTCACCGCCATGTTCGGCTCCCTGCTGATGTGGACAGCGACCCCGGTGAAGATCTTCTTCTCCGAGATCCCGGCCGGCATCTTCGGCAAGAAGACGGTTGAGCTGAACGAGAACGGCGTGCCTGCCCGTGCAGCCTGGATCCAGTACCTCATCGTGCTGCCGCTGATGGTGATCCCGACCCTGGGCTCCAACACAGCGCAGGATCTGATGAACACCGTCATCAACATGACCGCCGCCGCCTCCATGTTGCCGCCGCTGTTCATCATGCTGGCCTACCTCAATCTGCGCCTGAAGCTCGACCACCTGCCACGGGAGTTCAAGATGGGGTCGCGCACCACCGGCATCGCCGTGGTGTCGGTGCTGATCGCCATCTTCTCGGTGGGCTTCCTCGCCTCCACCTTCCCGACCGGTGCCGACATCATGACCATCATCTTCTACAACGTCGGCGGGATCGTGATTTTCCTCGGCTTCGCCTGGTGGAAATACAACAGATACGAGGCCTCCCTCAGCGCCGAAGCGCGTGCCAAAGAGGCCCAGCCGGCAGCGCAGGTTGCCATGCAGACGCCATAGGCACGGTTTTTAATCCCAATCAAACCGGGTGGCCGTTGGCCACCCGCAAACCGTTGAACCAGAAAAGGAAAAGAGCATGAGCGAGACGATCGAGTTTGCCGAATTCAAACGGGTCGAGATGAAGGTAGGCAAGGTGCTGGAGGTGGTGCGCCACCCCGGGGCAGACAAACTCTACATCGTCCAGATCGACGTGGGGGGCGAGCGGCCGCTGCAGACCGTCACCAGTCTGGTGCCCTATTACAGCGAAGAGGAGCTGATGGGTAGCGAGGTGGTGGTACTGACCAACCTCAAGCCCACCAGGATGCGCGGTGAGCGTTCCGAGTGCATGTTGCTCTGCGCCGAGACCCCGGACGAGAGCCAGAGCGTGCTGTTGCAGCCCCGGGTGCCGATGGCGCCGGGCACCCCGATCGTCTGACTGGTATTGCGAGCCGGTGCGGGAGACTGCACCGGTTCACCAACGAGGCCGTCCACGCGGCCCGATCATAACAAGAGAGTAAAGCGCGGGGCCGACAGACCCTTGCCGAACACATCACAGAGTCACAGCGTTACCCGCAGGGAGCGCGAGTCCACTGGAGGACACCATGTCTGAATCCGTACGCGGCACCATAGGCAAGTTTGCCCTGTTGTCGATGACCTTTGCCGCCGTGTTCAACGTGCGCAACATCGTCAACAACAACATCGAGCTGGGGCTCAGCTCCGCCCCCATCTTCCTGCTGGCGACCATCGTCTACTTCATCCCGTTCGTCTTCATCATCGCCGAGTTCGTCTCGGCCAACAAAAACTCCGAGTCGGGGATGTACGACTGGCTTAAAAAACCGCTCGGCACCCGGATGGCCTATCTGGGCTCGTTTCTCTACTGGTTCGTGAACCTGTTCTGGTTCGTCTCATTGCTGCCCAACGTCATCGCCTACGCCTCCTACGCCATGCTGGGCTATGAGTACAGTTTCTCCCCCATGGTCACCTCGATCATCTCCATCGTGCTGTTTGCGGCTGCGACCCACATCTCCACCAAGGGTGCGAGCTGGCTCGGCAAGATTGCGGAGATCGTGGCCTACGGGGTATTTGCCCTGTTCGCCATCTATGTGCTGGGCGCCCTCATGGCCCTGAGTGGCGATCATGTGCCGGCCCAGCCCATCACGCTGGAGGCGATGACTCCCACCGTCAACTGGGCGACGCTCGGCATCATGTGCTGGATCTTCCAGGCGGCGGGCGGTGCCGAGACGGCGGCGGCCTACCTCAATGATGTGAAGGGCGGCCAGAAGTCCTTCATCAAGGTGATCATCAGCGCCGGTATCGTCATCGGTGCCATGTATGCGGTCGGTTCCCTGCTGGTGAACGTGTTCGTGCCGCGCGAGAGCCTCACCTATGCCGGCGGCATGGTGGAGATCTTCACCGGCATGGCGCAATACTTCGGTCTCTCCGAGGCGCTGGTGGGCCGCTTCGTCGGTGTGGTGCTGTTCATCGCCATGTTCGGCTCCATGATGATGTGGACCTCGGCGCCGGTGAAGATCCACTTCTCCGAGATCCCGCAGGGGGTTTACGGCGAGAAGACCACCCAGCTCAATGAGCACGGCGTGCCGGTGCGCGCCGCCTGGTGGCAGTTTGTCTTCGTGTTCGCGATGCTGGTGGTCAACGGCTTCGGCTCCGAGTCGGTGCAGCAGATGATGAACACCGCCATCAACCTCACCGCCGGTACCGCCATGTTGCCGCCGATCTTCATCATGCTGGCCTACTTCGTGTTCCGCTGGAAACATGAAGACACCCCCCGTGACTTCCGCATGGGGTCGCGCAAGTTCGGGATGGGTGTGGTGTCGGTGCTGATCGCCATCTTCGTGGTGAGCATGAGCGCCTCCGCATTCCCGGCCGGGGTGGATCTGGTGCGCGCCTTCTTCATCAACGTCTTTATGACCGCGGTCTTCTCGGCACTGGCCTACTGGTGGATCTCCCGCTTCGAGAAGCGGCAGGCCCGCAAGCTCGCCGGCAATGACAAGAAAATCGGCAACGGCAAGCTGGCCAGCCAGCGCTGATCGGCTGGATGAAAAAGCGTGACGGGCGGCCTGGGTCGCCCGTTTTTTTTATCCATTTAGCCCCGGTTTGGCGCTATCTGGCCGCGGGTCAGCAACTTCCGCTATTCGACAAAGCAAAGGCGTTAAGCATTGATGAACAATTAACCGCTGCACAACGTTGCGCCTCTCCGTTATCGGGGTAAGCTGGAGGTTCGCTTTAGCGGGAGGTGCCAGACATCTCCCGCTCTGTTTCTTGTCCTCCCCAATCCTGACTGTCGCCATGGCTGCAGGATGCCCTTCTGATGGAGACCTTTCGTGCGCCTGGATCCCTTTACTGTTGTGCTGATTGCGGTGGTCACCCTGGCCTCCCTCTTTCCCTGCGAGGGGCAGGTAGCCGTCTGGTTCGGTCTGCTGACCAAGCTGGCGGTGGCGCTCCTGTTCTTCATGCATGGCGCCAAGTTGTCGCGCCAGAACCTGCTGGCGGGCCTCGGTCACTGGCGGCTTCATCTGGTGGTGATGCTCAGCACCTTCGTGCTGTTTCCGTTGCTCGGGCTGCTGCTCACCCCGCTGGTGCCGAGCTGGTTGAGCCCGGCCATCTACCTCGGCTTCCTCTATCTCTGCGCCCTGCCTGCCACAGTGCAGTCGGCCATCGCCTTCACCTCGATGGCGGGGGGCAATGTGTCGGCGGCGGTGTGTAGCGCTTCGGCCTCCAGCATCCTCGGCATCTTCCTCTCGCCGGTGCTGGTGGGGATGATGATCCACGTGCAAGGGGAGGGGATCGACACCTGGCACTCCATCCAGTCCATCATGATGCAGCTGATGCTGCCGTTCGTGGTGGGCCACCTGTCGCGTCCACTCATCGGTCGCTGGGTCGACAGCCATCGTCCGCTCATCGGCAAGCTGGATCAGAGCTCCATCCTGCTGGTGGTCTATGTCGCCTTCAGCGAGGCGGTGGTGCAGGGGATTTGGCATCAAGTAGGTTGGTACGATCTGGCCAGTATCGTGGTGCTGAGCTGCGTCTTGCTGGCGCTGGTGCTCTGCTGGAACGTCTGGATCAGCCGTCGTCTCGGTTTCGACAAGGCGGACGAGATCACCATCGTCTTCTGCGGCTCCAAGAAGAGTCTCGCCAACGGGGTGCCGATGGCCAACGTCATGTTCCCCGCCGCCAGCGTCGGGGTGATGGTGTTGCCGCTGATGATCTTCCACCAGATTCAGCTGATGGTCTGCGCCGTACTGGCGCGCCGCTATCACGAGCAGGGAGAGTGATACTCGCGCCGTTTTGACTGCCATAACAAGAGGGAGGCCCGTTGGCCTCCCCCTTCTCATCTGCATGTCGACCGGCGTGCTAGCGTTTGCGCCAGACGGTCAGCTGCGCCATCGTGTGCTGATATTTGCGGGCTGTCTCGCGGATGACGAAGGGCACATCCCGGGGCGGGCAGTGCTCCTCGAACTCCGCCGCCAGCAGCCGTTGCAGCGCCTGATAGGTGGTGAGCGCCTCGCCGTTTTCGCGAATGCCGCCGAGCCAGTTGGCGGGCGGGGTATATTCCGCCAGCCAGGTATAAGGGCTGGTAAGCACCAGCAGGCCACCGCTGCGCAGCCGGGGGGCGATATCCCGCAGGAAGCGGGCGGGCTCCCGCAGCCGGTCGATCAGGTTGGAGGCGAGCACCAGATCGTAGTGGTCATATTTGGGCTTGAGGTTGCAGGCATCCCCCTGACTGAAGTGGATGCGCTCAGCCTGACTCGCCCCCAGCCCGTGGCTCGACAGGCGCGCCTCGCAATACTCCACCAGTTCACCCTCCAGCGGAATGGCATAGCGGAAGCTGTCCTGGCTGGCGAGGGCCAGCGCCACATCGATGAAGCGGGCCGAGTAGTCGACCCCGTCCACATGCTGGAAGTGGCGAGCCAGTTCGAAGCTGGCGCGGCCGGTGGCACAGCCGATATCCAGTGCCCGCTGGTGGTTGCTGCACAGCTCGCCAGCAAGATCAGCAAGCGTCTTGGCGTAGTTGGCTACCCCGAAGTGGCTCGGGCCGTACTGGAAGTCGAGATACTGAGCGACCAGCGTGTCGGTTTCATAGGGATTCACGATAACGGGTTCCTGATAACGGGAGACCAGATAGCGGAAACCCGCATGCTGGAAGAAGTGACGCCGGAAGGCGTAACGGGATGATTTGAGCGCTTCGTTACCTGTGCTGATCCAGCTGCCACCCTTGATCAGGGTGTGCTTGCCATCAAAGGTGGGGGTCGAGAAGTCGTCGTAGAGCGGGTGGATTTTAAAGCCGTCGAAGCCATCGATGGCGGTGCTGGTCCACTGCCAGACATTGCCCACCAGATCGAAGAACTCCCCTTGCGGGCAGGCATCCACCGGGCAGGAGGAGGCAAAACGGGCCAGATTGATATTGCCGGGGGCCTGTGTCCAGTCCGGCTGATCGCCGGGTAGCTGCTCGCGCAGCAGCATCCACTCCGCCTCGCTCGGCAGCTGGATGGGGAGTCCGGTCCGGGCCGCCTTCCAGCGACAGAAGGCAGCCGCTTCCAGCTGGTTGACCTCGACTGGCCAGTCCCATGGCATGGCGACCTGCTCGGTCATCAGCCGCAGCTGCAGTTGTTCGGGCTTGGTGGGATCACCCACCCAGAAGGTGGGCATCTGCGCCTTGGCATACTGGCACCAGCCCCACCCCTCCTTATCCCACCACTGTTGCTGGTCGTAGCCGCCCGCTTGGACGAAGACGAGGTACTCGGCATTGCTCACCAGCATGCGGCTGGCCTGAAACGGGGCCAGCTTGATGTTGCGCTCGCCATATTCGTTGTCCCAGCCGTAGGTGGCATCCTGCTTGCCCAGGCGCACCTTGCCGCCGGCCACCGGCAGCAGGCTGTTGGCGGGCACCTGATCAATTCGGTGGCGGGCTTCGGTACAGGTGGGCCAATAAGGCTGCGGTCGCACCCAGGCGAGTGGCAACTGGCGGATGAGCACGCTGGAGGTCTCGAGGTGGATGCGCTCGTGCTCTATCCCCATCAGGATCACCCAGGCCGGGCTTTGCCAGTCGATGGGCAGGGTGAGCGGCATCTGGCGGATGAAGTCGCACACCAGCGAACGGACTTTGGCCCGATAGCTGCGCAGCTCGGTGACTTTTGGCCAGTCGTAGTGGGTCTCGTCCAGATCGTCCCAGCTCATCTCGTCCACCCCGATTGCGACCATGGCCTCGATGCGGGCATCCAGCCGCTGATCGATCAGGCGCGCCGCCAGCAGCTTGTTGATAAAGAAGGCGGCGGTGTGGCCGTAGTAGAAGATGAGCGGGTGGCGCAGCGGGATCGCCTTGTTGAACCAGGCCCGCTCATCGGCCAGACAGTCGAACAGCGAGTCGTAGAGATCGAAGGTCTGGCAGAAGTAGGTGAGCAGTTCGCGCCGTTTCTGCTCGGGATCGCTGCCGGTCAGCAACGGGGTGCGAGTCGGTTCCGGCAGACCGGTGGCAGTGGAATAGAGAGGGCTTGCTTGGGTCACGCTCTGACTCCTTGTTGGCAGTGAAGACTGACAAGACAGTGGTAATGACATTACCGCAATGGAGAGCTTGGTACGCACGAAGTACCACTATTGGCTCAACAGACCGGCAGGGCAATTAAAAACTTCCACGGGCTGTCAGCATAGTGACCGGCAGGACGACCCGCCAATCAGCCACGATAATATCCGTTCGAGAATGGTTATTTTCACCAAAATATGGTCTAAATGGCTCTCTAAATTCTTCTGTCTGTTCTGGTTTAAATGGTTATTTCCTTTTGAATCATTAGGTTAATTTTTGGCTCACGCTTTGCAGAGCATGAAAACCAATTGGCCCGGGATGGCCAACACATAAGGAGGAGAGTAGCGATGAAATGGATGATGGTTGTCATGTTGATGGCAGGGCTCAGTGGCTGTCACTGGCTGGATCAGACCAGAGTGACCGGAACGGGGGCTGTGGTCGAACGCCAGCAGGTGCTCGGTGACGGGGTGACCCGGGTGCTGGCGGGTGTGCCTGCCACCCTCCATCTGGTAGCGGGGGAGCCGCGCGGTATCCTGATCAAGGGGCAGGAGAACCTGCTGCCCTATCTGGAGCTGACCGAGAGCGGCGACAAGCTGGAGATCGAAGTGAAGGAGGGTTACCGGCTCGATCCTACCGAGTCGCTGGAGCTGACCATCACCTTGCCGGTGTTGAACGAACTGGCATTGGCCGGGACCGGCAACGGCGATCTGAGCGGCTTCAAGGGGGATTCGCTGGTGCTGTCGGTGGCCGGTACTGGTGACATCGTTGCCAGTCAGCTGGAGCTGAAACGGCTGGAAGGAAATATCGCTGGCACCGGCAGTTTGGAGCTGGGCCGCGGTTCGGCACAGGCCATCGAGCTGAACATTGCCGGTGCTGGCGATGTGCTCGGGAGTGAGATGCGCGGCAAGGAGGTAGAGGTCAATATCGCCGGCAGCGGTGATGTGGCGGTACGGGCGCAGGAGACGCTGAAAGTCGGCATCGCCGGTTCAGGCAACATCGCCTACTGGGGCGATCCCAAGATAGAGCAGCAGATCGCAGGCTCCGGCGGCGTGACCCGAGCGGGCAGTTGATATCAACCGATCACCACAACTGAAACAGGCCCGCAACGGGCCTGTTTTGCTTTTTCCAACATGGCGCAACTCACCGTGCCATTTGTGCAGATCCTGCATAAGTGATGTTCCGGCCCGCCGGTTTTTCAATACATCCCGCTCACTAATAATGCGCCTCATCCGCTACGGCGAACTTATCTACTACTGAGGCGTCACTGATGACTACATCATTACCTTTTGCAAATGCCGTGCTCGATGATCAGGCTCTGGTCAGCGGGCTCAAATCCATTAACCCGACCTGGGGCGACATGACGGTCCGCGTGGCCGGTGAAGCCTGGGGCATGCCGCAGCTCGACCAGAAGACCAAGGCGTTCATCACCATCGCCATCGACCAGATGGCCCTCAACGTCAGCGGTGAAGGCAACCCCTTCGCAGCTCATGTCGATATGGCTCTCAAGCAGGGGGCGACCTGGCAGGAGCTTGAAGAGCTGATCGTCTTTGCATCCGTCTATACCGGCTTCAACAAGGGGGCGACCACCATGGGGGCGCTCAACAAATTGCGCCACGAGCGGGGGGATATCTGATGGCCATTCCAGGACTGAAAAAGCCGGATCATATCGGTTTTACCGTGCCCAATCTGGCAGAGGCTATCGCCTTTTTTCGCGACCACTTCGATTTCGAGCTGGCCTATGAGTTCGGGCCCTTTGTGGCGATTGACAACTGGATGGCGGAGCACCTCAACGTGAATGCCCGCGCCGAGATCACCCGCATTGCGGTGATGAATGCCAAAGGAATCAATCTGGAGATCTTCGAGTACGCCAGCAATATCGAGCGCAACCTCAAGGCTCCCAACAACGCCGATATCGGTGGTCATCATCTCGCCTTCTATGTGGATGACATGGCGGCGGCGGTGGCTTACCTGAAGGAGCAGGGGATCGCCGTGCTGGGCGAGCCGACCTGCATGACGGAGGGGCCGACTGCAGGGGAGTCCTGGGTCTATTTTCTTGCGCCATGGGGCATGCAGCTGGAGCTGGTTTCCTATCCGCAGGGCAAGGCCTATAGCCGTCAATCACCCGTCGCCCTGTTTGATCCACGATGAACGCACTCTCGGTTTTGCTCATCGTGATGGCCGGCATGGGCCTCTCCTTCGAAGCGGGCCTGCTGGGCCCGCTTGGTGAACAGGTGGGCCATCTGTGGGCCACCCTGAGCATCTTCGGCGTGGGGGCTGCACTGCTCTGGCTGATCCGTTTCTTCACGGTACGGGGGACATCCACAGGGTGGCATGGGGTGCCGAAATGGCAGCTGATCGGTGGCTTGCTCGGCCCCGTCTATGTGGTGGCGCTCACTCTCTCGACCCCCATGCTGGGGGTAGCGATGACGATGATCTGCGTCCTGCTGGGGCAGGTGACCAAGAGCTTTGCCATCGACTACTTCGGCTGGTTTGGCATGCCGAAACGGGCAACCCGTCCCCTGCGGCTGGTGGCACTTGGCTGCATCGCGCTGGCGCTGCTGTTTACCTATCTGGGAGCAAACTGATGGTGCTGATTATCGTGTTGGCCATCGTCTCCGGCATGGCGCTCAGCGCCCAGGCGGCGATCAATGGTCAGTTGGGGTCGCGGGTTGGAGTGGTGCAGAGTTCGCTGCTCACCTTCACCATGGGCACTGTGGTGACCGCCCTGCTGATCTTCTTCTTTGAGCCGCCCTATCAGGCGACCCTGCTCAGCGTGCCGAAGTGGCAGCTGGCCGGAGCCCTGTTCGGCATTGTCTACATGGTGGTGATGGTCGCGGCCATTCCACGGGTAGGGGTCGCCATCGCCACTGTGGCCACCATTCTGGGCCAGATGGTGATGAGTCTGGTGATCGATACCATGGGTTGGCTGGGCAATGCCCCCATCCCCCTCAACTACTGGCGCCTTGCCGCCATGATGGCCGTCGCCGCGGCGCTGCTCTGCATCTATCTGGCGAACCGACAACAGGAACAAGTGAATGAGTGAACAGGCAACAACCCTGATGGTCTTTTTCAATCTCAAACCGGGGGCGAACGAGGCGGATTATCTGGCGTGGGCACGGGAGGTCGATCTGCCCACCGTGAACCGGCTCAACAGCGTCACCTCGTTCGAGGTGTTCAAGGGGCTGAAGATGCTGGGGCAACAGAGTGCGTCGCCGTGGGACTACTTCGAAGTGATCCACATCGAGTCGGAGACGCAATTTCTGCAGGAGATCCTGAGTTCGCAGATGCAGCAGGTGATCCGGCAGTTTGAGGCCTTTGCCACGGATGCCCACTTTATCTGCACCCAGGACATCACCACGCTGTAGCCGGCTCGCCAGTGGTGAAGGGGATACCACTCTTGCCACTGGCTTGGCTGCCACAACATCAGAGGCTTTATGAAAAAACAGCTAGGCGAATACCTGCACGTGCTGGCCATCATCTTTCCGCTGACGCTGCTGATCCCGCGCTGGATGGCGCCGCTGCTGGCGAGATGGCAGCTCGACCCCGCCACACCAGTCGCGGTGCTGCTCATCGATAGTGTGATCGTGGCCTGCGCCGTCTTTGTCTTGCTGCCGGCGTTGCACAAACTCTCCAGCAGGCTGTTTGGCTGAACCTATCTGGCATCCCAGTAGCAGGGAGATCCATATTTTCCCGCCAGAAAATCGATCACCACCCTCACCTTGGCGGCGAGCTGGTCGGTCTCCAGATAGAGTGCGCTGATCACCTGCTGCTCCACGCTGGTGGAGACGGTGAACCGGGTCATGATCGGCTTGAGCCGCCCGGTTTTCAGCTCCTCGCCGATGAGCCAGGTGGGGAACACTACAATCCCGGCACCCGCCACCGCGCCGGCAACCAGGGTATCGGCATTGTTGCTGTAGAGGGTGCCACTCACCTCATAGGGTTGCAGCTGCTCCTGGCCGATGAACCAGCGTTGCAGGCCATTGCTACCCTTGAAGACCAGACAGTTGTGCTGCACCAGCTCATCCGGACTGGCCGGTTCGCCATGGCGATTGAGGTAGTCGGGGCTGGCCGCCATCACGTAGTGCTGCTGGCCAAACTGCTTCATTCGCAGGGAGGAGTCTGGCGAGATCCCGATGCGGATCAGCAGGTCGATCGACTCGGCCGCCGGATCGACATAGTGATCCGTCTGCTGCAACTCGACCTTGAGCAGGGGGTAGCGCTCCAGCAGCTCGGTCAGATAGGGGGCGATGTGAAGCCGGCCAAAGGCGACCGGCGCGCTGATCCGGATGGTGCCTCTCGGGGTGTCCGCCCGCTGCTCGATCTGGCCGACCACCCGCTCATACTGCTGGAGGATCTCGGCGCACTGTTTGGCAAAGGCGACCCCCTCCTCGGTGAGGGAGATGGAGCGGGTATGGCGGTGCAGCAGTTTGGAGCCCACCTTCTCCTCCAACTGCGCCATCTTGCGCGAGACGGACGAGGGGGTCATATCCTGCCGACGCGCCACATCTGAAAAACTGCCAAACCGGGTGGTCATCAGAAACAGCTTTATCTCCAACAACGAAACGTCGTAGTTCACGGAATACCTCCTCCATCGCAATCCTCAAGGGTAATCGGCCGACCTTGGCCAGGGCAAGCCGGTATTATGCGGAGGCTGCTGCCACTGATGCTCTGCTCTGTGCTGGCATGCCGTTACCACGAGCAGCAAGGCTGATCTTGTCCGATCACCACAACACCAACTGAAACAGGCCCGTCACGGGCCTGTTTTGATCAGAGGTGGCGGGCGTGAAAGCGCAGGTGCGCCTCGATAAAGCTCGCCACGAAGTAGTAGCTGTGGTCATAGCCCTCGTGGCGGTTGAGCTCCAGTGGCCACTCCTTGCTGGCGGCCACCTCGGCCAGCGCATCGATATGCAACTGCTCGGCGAGGAAGGGATCATCCAGCCCCACATCCACCAGGGTGGGCAGTGGCGTGACCGGCTGGTGGCGCAGCAGCTGGCAGGCATCCCACTCCTGCCACAACAAGGGATTGCTGCCGAGATAGGCACCGAGCGCCTTCTGGCCCCAGGGGCTGCGGCTCGGGTGACAGATCGGGCTGAATGCCGAGACTGAGCGGTAGCGACCCGGCTCTCGCAACGCGGCGATCAGCGCACCGTGACCGCCCATGGAGTGGCCGCTGATGGCGCGGCGGGTCGAGACCGGGAAGTGGGTCTCTATCAAGTCAGGCAGTTCGCGGGTGACGTAGTCATACATCTGGTAGTGCGCCTGCCAGGGGCTCTGGCTGGCATTGACGTAAAAGCCCGCGCCCATGCCGAGGTCATAACCGGGATCGTCGGCCACGCCGTCGCCGCGGGGGCTGGTGTCCGGCGCCACCAGGGCGATGCCAAGCTCGGCGGCGATACGCTGGGCACCCGCCTTCTGCATGAAGTTTTCATCGGTGCAGGTGAGACCGCTGAGCCAGTAGAGCACGGGCACCTTCTGGCCGGTGAGGGCCTGAGGCGGCAGATAGATGGCAAAATTCATCTCGCAGCCGAGCACGGTAGAGCTGTGGCGATAGCGCTTGTGCCAGCCGCCGAAGCTCTTGTTGCTGCTGATAATCTCCAGATTCATCGAAGGACTCCTGCACCCCGCCCACGATGGCGGGCGGGGTGATCATGCTCAGTAGTGGATGACGGTGCGGATGCTTTTGCCTTGGTGCATCAGATCGAACGCCTCGTTGATCTGCTCCAGCGCCATGGTGTGGGTGATGAAGTCATCGAGGCGGAAATCACCCTGCATGTAGCGCTGCACATAGCTCGGCAGTTCGCTGCGACCGCGTACCCCGCCGAAGGCGCTGCCGCGCCAGACCCGACCGGTCACCAGTTGGAACGGACGGGTGCTGATCTCCTGACCCGCTCCGGCGACGCCGATGATGACCGACTCGCCCCACCCCTTGTGGCAGCACTCCAGCGCCGCACGCATTACCTTGACGTTGCCGATGCACTCGAAGGAGAAGTCGACGCCGCCGTCGGTCAGCTCGACGATCACCTCCTGAATCGGTTTGTCGTAATCGTTCGGGTTGATGCAGTCGGTGGCGCCCAGCTTGCGGGCCAGCTCGAACTTGCTCTCGTTGATGTCGATGGCGATGATGCGACCGGCCTTGGCCAGACGGGCACCGATCACCGCCGAGAGGCCGATGCCCCCCAGCCCGAAGATGGCGACGCTCTCACCCTCTTTCACCTTGGCGGTGTTCATCACGGCGCCGATGCCGGTGGTGACGCCACAACCGAGCAGACAGACCTCTTCCAGCGGGGCGGCCGGGTCCACCTTGGCGATGGAGATCTCCGGCAGTACCGTGTATTCGCTGAAGGTGGAGGTGCCCATGTAGTGATAGATGGGCTGGCCATCTTTCGAGAAGCGGGTGGTGCCGTCCGGCATCAGCCCCTTGCCCTGAGTGGCGCGGATCTTCTGGCACAGGTTGGTCTTGCCGGATTTGCAGAACTTGCACTCGCCGCACTCGGGGGTGTAGAGCGGGATCACGTGATCCCCCACCTTGACGCTGGTGACCCCTTCGCCGACCGATTCGACGATGCCGCCTCCCTCGTGGCCGAGAATGCAGGGGAAGACCCCTTCCGGATCTTCACCGGAGAGGGTGAAGGCATCGGTGTGGCAGACGCCGGTGGCGACGATGCGCACCCGCACCTCGCCCGCTTGCGGCGGCATGACCTCGATCTCTTCGATGGAAAGGGGCTGACCTGGGCCCCAGGCGATGGCGGCCTTACACTTGATGCTTTGAACCTGTGCCATGAATGACATCCTTCTTGTTGAGCAGGGTGAACAGAGATGAGTTCGGGCATTCAGTGTAGTTTCCCGCCGATTTGGTGATAATGAGGACAAATCTCAAATCACTTTTACACACAGGTAATAATGTTCGGCTGGGAAGGGATCTGTGAATTTGTCAGCGTGGCGGAGCAGGGGGGCTTTACCCCGGCGGCACGCAAGCTGGGAGTGTCGGTGGCGCAGGTCAGCCGTCAGGTGGCACAGCTGGAAGATCGGCTGCAGGCCAAGCTGCTGCTGCGTACCACCCGTCAGGTGCGGCTCACCGAGCTTGGCGAGATCTACTATCGCCACTGCCGCCAGCTGCTGGACAACCTCTACGAGGCGGAGCTGGCGGTGGGGCGCCATCAGGCGGTGCCGCAAGGGTCGCTGCGCATCACGGCGCCCGTCTCCTACGGCGAGAGCCGCATCGCCCCGCTGGTAAACGACTTCATGGTGCGTTTCCCCCAGCTGGAGGTCACTCTCAACCTCACCAACCAGCTGCTGGATCTGGTGCACGAAGGTTACGATCTGGCGCTGCGGCTAGGTCATCTCAAGGATTCGACGCTGGTGGCGCGCAAGCTGGCGCAGCGGGTGCCCTATGTCTGTGCCTCACCGGCTTACACTGCCCGCCACGGCATGCCCAACAGCCTCTCCGAGCTGATCCGCCATACCTGTCTGGTGGGCAACAGCGACGAGTGGCACTTCACCCTGGATGGCCGCCCCCACAGCGTGCGGGTGCACGGCCTGTTGCAGTGCAACAGCGGCCACGCCCTGCTGGATGCGGCGCTCAAGGGGATCGGCATCATCCAGCTGCCGGACTACTACGTGAGCGACCATCTGGCCCGGGGGGAGCTGATCGAGCTGCTGCCGGAACTGCGAGCGCCGGCGGAGGGGATCTGGGCCCTCTATCCCCATAACCGCCACCTCTCCCCCAAGGTGCGGCTGCTGGTGGACTATCTGGCCGAGCGGCTGAGCGACCCTCACCAACCGGCACTGGTGATGCCTATAGGCTAGGGCTTCTCTCGCTCGTTGGCTCACTGGTGGAAATCTCATGGCCTGAAAATAAAAGAGCCCTTGAGGAATCAAGGGCTCTTTTGCAGGTAACAACCGGATAGTCAGCGATGCATCACTCGATGTTCTGAATTTGCTCGCGCATCTGCTCGATAAGGACTTTCAGCTCGACGGCGGACTGGGTCACTTCGGCATTGATGGACTTGGAGCCCAAGGTGTTCGACTCGCGGTTGAACTCCTGCATCATAAAGTCGAGACGACGGCCACAGGCGCCACCTTTCTTCATGATCTTGTTGGTCTCGCTGATGTGCATCTCCAGACGATCCAGCTCTTCGGCCACGTCGATCTTCTGGGCCAGCATCACGATCTCCTGCTCGATGCGAGCCGGGTCCAGCTCCACCTTGGCTTCGGCCAGCCGGTCGGTGAGCTTCTGGCGCTGCCACTCGATGATCTGCGGCAGGTGGACGCGCACCTTCTTCACTTCCACCTGAATACCGGCCAGACGCTGTTCGATCAGCGCCTTGAGGTTGGCCCCTTCGCTGGCGCGGGAGGCGAGGAAATCTTCCATAGTCTGGTCAAAACCGCCGAGCAGCTCGGTGGCGACCGCATCCATGTCCTGCTCGGCGGCAGCCATGACGCCCGGCCAGCGCAGTACATCGACCGGGTTGAGCTGGCCCTGGCCCGCCTCTTTCATTACCCAGCTGGCGCTGTCGATAATCAGCTTGGCCAGCTCTTCATTGATATGGAGTTGGCTGGCTGCGGCCTGAGCGGCCTCGAAGCGCAGGTTGCACTCCACCTTGCCGCGCTGCAGTTTGGCGCGGAAACGCTCACGCAGAACCGGCTCCAGGCTGCGCAGTTGCTCCGGCAGGCGAATGTAGGTTTCCAGATAGCGCTGGTTGACCGAACGAATTTCCCAAACGGCTGTGCCCCAGTCGCCCTTGAATTCCTTGCGGGCGTAGGCGGTCATGCTGTGAATCATTGATTGTTCCGGGCTTGATGAAGTGTGCGGCCAGTATACTCAGCCCGGCCCTGCTCGTCAGCCGATGCCGTGGTTTTAGCGGCTGATATTTGGGGCGGGATCACTTATAATCCCCCGCCAATTTGAGCCAGCCCAGAGGTCCGTTCCATGTCACGTCCAAGCGATCGCAGTGCCGCGCAACTTCGCCCGGTTACCATTACCCGCAATTTCACCAAACATGCAGAAGGCTCAGTGCTGGTGGAGTTCGGTAACACTCGCGTGCTCTGCACCGCCAGCGTTGACACCAGCGTGCCGCGCTTCCTGAAAGGGAAGAATCAGGGCTGGGTCACCGCCGAGTACGGCATGCTGCCGCGCTCCACCCACTCCCGGATGAACCGCGAAGCGGCCTCCGGCAAGCAGAGTGGCCGCACTCTGGAGATCTCCCGTTTGATCGCCCGCTCCCTGCGCGCGGCGGTAGACCTGACTGTGCTGGGCGAGCACTCCATCACAGTTGACTGTGACGTGCTGCAAGCCGATGGCGGCACCCGCACTGCTTCCATTACCGGTGCCTGCGTGGCGCTGGTGGATGCGCTGAACTGGATGGTCGAGAAGGGCATGATCAAGCAGAGCCCGCTCAAGCAGATGATCGCCGCCGTATCCGTCGGCATGTATCAGGGCGAAGCCATCTGCGATCTGGAATACATCGAAGACTCCGCCGCCGAGACCGACATGAACGTGGTGATGACCGAAGATGGTCGCATCATCGAGGTGCAGGGCACCGCGGAGGCCGAGCCCTTCACCCACGAAGAGCTGCTGGAGATGCTGGCGCTCGCCAAGGGCGGCATCGCCGACATCATTGCGCTGCAGAAGCAGTCGCTCTCCTGATTTTAAAAACGCGGCATTGACCGCGTTTTTTTATACCCCCACACAAGACAACGACAAGCCAAGCAAGGAGCCAGAATGAAAGCCTACCAGCGTCAATTTATCGAGTTCGCCCTGGAGAAACAGGTCCTCAAATTCGGTGAATTTACCCTGAAATCCGGTCGTAAAAGCCCCTACTTCTTCAACGCCGGTCTGTTCAACAGCGGCCGCGATCTGGCCCGTCTCGGCCGCTTCTATGCCGCCGCTCTGATGGATGCCGGTATCGAGTTCGATGTGCTGTTTGGCCCGGCCTACAAGGGGATCCCCATCGCTTCCGCCACCGCGGTACAGCTGGTGGAGCAGCACGATGTGGATGTGCCCTGGTGCTTCAACCGCAAGGAGGCCAAGGATCACGGCGAGGGCGGCAATCTGGTGGGCAGCCCGCTCAAGGGACGCATCATGCTGGTGGACGACGTCATCACCGCCGGTACAGCCATCCGCGAATCCATGGATCTGATCCAGGCCAACGGCGCCTCGCTGGCGGGCGTGCTGATCGCGCTGGACCGTCAGGAGAAGGGCAAGGGCGAACTCTCCGCCATTCAGGAAGTGGAGCGTGACTACGGCGCCCACATCATCGCCATCATCCAGATGAGCGACTTGATCCAGTATCTGGAAGAGAAGCAGGCCGAACAGCCGGAGCTGGCAGCGCAACTGGCGGCCATGAAGGCTTACCGCGCTCAGTACGGTATCTGAGTTCAGCTCACACCGCGCAATAGCTGAATGCGGCGCCCGTTTGTTCTCTGGCAGCAAACGGGCGCCGTTTTTTCATCTGCAAAAAGTGGATCATGTGGCTTGAGCTTGCCCTTACAGTAAAGGTTAGGGTTTGCCAGTCGGCGTTTTGTGGTGCCGACGGGTTCCGGGGAGGAACAACATGACCACTCATCTTCAATCACCTATTCATCTGCAGTTGCCGCTCAGCGGCATGAGCTGCGCCAACTGCGCAGGCCGTATCGCGGCCAGTCTCAACAAACTCGACGGGGTATCGGCCACCGTCAATTTCGCGCTGGAGCAGGCGGCCATCGAGTTGGCCAGCCCCGACCGCCTGCCTGTGGTGCTCGACAGTATCAAGAGTCAGGGTTACGACTACGGCAGCGAGACCCTTTTGTTTCAAATTACCGGCATGACATGTGCCGGTTGTTCGGCCCGCCTGAACAAGATGCTGGCGGCGCTGCCCGGCGTTATCTCGGCCGAGGTCAACTTCTCCATCGAACAGGCCCGGATCGTGCTGGTCCCCGGGATGCAGACGCCAGCCGCTTTGCGCGAGCAGATCGAGGCGCTTGGCTTTGGCGCCCAACTGGCACAGGGTTCGGCCAGCGGCCGCCGCCAGCAGTTGCTGGAGCGGGAAGCGCAGGAGGCCGCCACAGCCCGTCAGGCGCAGACCCGGGTCATCATCTCGGCTTTGCTCACCTTGCCGCTGCTGGTGGGGATGCTGGCCATGGCTGGACTGTTCCCCTGGCATCTGCCCGCCTCGCTCGAGCTGCTGCTCGCCACACCGGTGCAGTTCTGGATCGGGGCCCGTTTCTATCGCGGCGCCTGGCTCGCCATCAAGAACCGCGCAGCCAATATGGATGTGCTGGTGGCTACCGGTACCAGCGCCGCCTACTTCTACAGTCTCTATCTGTTGCTGACGTTGGGGATGGCCGCCAGCGGCAAGCTCTACTTCGAAGCTAGCGCCATCATTATTACCCTGATTTCGCTGGGGAAACTGCTGGAAGCTCGGGCCAGACGCAGCACTCAGTCCGCCATTCGCGAACTGATGGCGCTGCGGCCGGAAACCGCCACCGTCAGGCGTGGCGAGAGCTGGCAGAGTGTCGCCATCGATGAGGTGCTGCGCGGCGATCGACTGCGGGTGCTGGTGGGTGAGCGGGTGCCGGTGGATGGCAAAATCGTGAGCGGCGCCAGCGAACTGGACGAGTCGATCCTCACCGGCGAGAGCCTGCCGGTGCCGCGCAGTGAAGGCGACAAGGTGCTGGGCGGCGCCATCAACCGCTCCGGTGTGCTGGAGATCGAAGCCACTACCGTGGGGGAGGATTCCAGCCTCAGCAAGATCATCGCACTGGTGGAGAGTGCCCAGATGGGCAAGGCCCCGCTACAACAGCTGGTGGACAAGGTCTCTGCCGTGTTTGTACCGGTGGTGATGGCCATAGCCCTGTTCACCCTGTTGGTATGGTACGCCATCAGCAACGACTTTGCTCAGGCGCTGCTGGCAGCGGTGGCGGTGCTGGTGATCGCCTGTCCCTGCGCGCTGGGGTTGGCGACCCCTGCCGCCATCGTCACCGGCACCGGGGTGGCGGCCCGTCACGGCATCCTGATCAAGGATGTGGATACCCTGCAGAAGGCCCACGCCATCAAGGCGCTTATCTTCGACAAGACAGGCACTTTGACCCAAGGCAAGCCCGTGCTGGCGAGCTGGAGCGGCAATGACGAGCAACTGCGCCTCGCCGCCGCCCTGCAGCAGGCGAGCGAACACCCGCTGGCGCTGGCCATGCGCGAGGCAGTCGGCAAGGAGGCGATACTGCCTCAGCCCGATGAGGTAGAGGTTCGGGTCGGTGCCGGTATTGTCGGTCAGGTGGCGGGTCACACAGTCGCCATCGGTAATGGCTCCCTGCTGGCCCAGCTCGATATTGAAACGCCGCAACAGGATGAACAAGCCGCCGATGGTGCTACCCGGGTTTGGGTTGCCATCGACGGCGTGGTGGCTGGTATCGCGGCGCTGGCTGATACCCTGCGCCCCGAGAGTCCGGAAGCCATCGCCACCCTGCGCCAGCGCGGCATCGCCAGCTGGCTGGTGAGCGGCGATGCACCGGCGCCGGTGGCCCATATCGCCGCCAAGCTGGGGCTGGACGGGGCCTTTGACTCCGTGCTGCCAGCGGGCAAGGTGGAGAAAGTGGAGGCGCTGCGGGCGCAAACCCGCGGGCTGGTGGCCATGGTGGGGGATGGAGTGAACGATGCCCCGGCGCTGGCGGCGGCGGACGTGGGCATCGCCATGGGCTCCGGCTCCGATGTGGCGATGGAGACCGCCTCCATCACCCTGATGCGATCTGACCCGCGGTTGGTGGCCGATGCCATCGATATCTCGGCGGCGACCTGGCGCACCATACAGCAGAATCTGTTCTGGGCCTTCGTGTTCAACATCATCGGCATTCCGCTGGCGGCGCTGGGCTACCTGAGCCCCGAGCTGGCGGGGGCGGCCATGGCCCTGAGCAGCATCACCGTTTTGAGCAATTCCCTGTTATTGAAACGCTGGCAGCCCAGGGCGGCGCACGGGCCAGCATCCAACCCGATCAGTAAGGAGGCATAAATGAACATCAGCAAGGTTGCCAAGGCCACTGGGCTGACCGCCAAGACCATCCGTTATTACGAGAGCATTGGCCTCATCACAGCCCCGGTACGCAGTGACAACGGCTATCGCAGTTACACCGAGGGGGCGCTGCGGGAGCTGCGTTTCGTCAAGCGGGCGCGGGAGACCGGCTTCAATCTGGAGGAGTGTCAGGAGCTGCTGGCGCTCTATCGGGACGAACACAGAACCAGCGCCCAAGTGAAGAAGCTGGCGCAGGAGAAGATCGTCGATCTGCGCGCTCGCATCGCCGGGCTGCAGGCCATGCTTACCTCCCTGGAGGGGCTGGTCTGCTGCTGCCACGGGGATGAAAATCCCGAGTGCCCGATCCTCGACGAATTGGAGAAGGGGTGAGCAAGGACTCACCTGCCAGCGCAGAAGAAATCGTTATTGATTGATTAACTTCTTAATAAGCGGCGCTTTATTGTTGCGGGTCAGGGGGTAATGGTAGACTGCTCGGCTCTTGTACAGGAGTACTCAGTTGACCCAGAGTGTGACACGCCAGGTTAAGCAGGCCATTATGGCCCAGCTCTATACCCATGCATCGTTCAGTCTCCCCTGTTTGGGCGTGTTGGCATTTGGCTGGAGTCTACTGTTTCACGACTATCTACCCGCCATCGAAGCGCTCGGTTGGCTGGCAGGCACTTTCCTGTGGCTGCTGGGTCGGGGCTGGCACCTGCGCTGGCGCCGAGCCCGCCTGCACCAGACGCCGTTGCCGGTGCTGGAGCGGGAGCTCTTTATCGGAGCCACCATCACCTCCATCATCTGGGCCCTCGGGGTGCTGCTCTACATGGACAAGTTGCCCGATACCTATCGGGCCGCCATGATGATGCTCTCCAGCCTCATTCTTACCGGCAGCGCCATCATGCTGTTTGGCAGCCGCCGTACCCTCTATGGTTCCGCCCTGCCGCTGGGCATGGCGATGCTGTTCGAGCTGGGCAATGGCAACGAGCAGGAGCGGATCGTCTCCTGCATGCTGGCGGGCTATCTGTTTGTCTTTCTGCCGACCCTGTTGCGCCGGATGCGGCGGGATCAGATCGCCTCGCTCCACCACCGTTTCTCCAACGCCGAGCTGGTGGCCGAACTGAAGGCTGTCTCCGAGCATTTGCGTCTCACCTCCCGCCTCGACGGCCTGACCGGCATCGCCAACCGCGCCCATCTCGACGACTCTCTGGAGCGGGCCTGGCGGCGCTGCCATCGCGCCCGGGCGCCGTTGTCGCTGGTGCTGGTGGATGTGGATTACTTCAAGCAGTTCAACGATCTCTACGGCCATCAGCTGGGGGATGACTGCCTGCAACAGGTGGCGGGGCTGCTGGCCGAGGTGGAGCGGCGCGAGGACGATCTGGCGGCCCGTTACGGGGGCGAAGAGTTCGCCTTGCTGCTGCCCTGCACCGGCATGCAGGGGGCGTTGCAGGTGGCGGACAATGTGCGGCAGGCGCTCAAGGAGCTGGCCATCCCGCACCAGAAGTCACTGGTCTCCGGTCGGGTCACATGTAGTTTTGGTGTTGCGACACTGATACCGGACAACAGCATGAAAATCGCCGATTTGATCCAAAAAGCGGATGCAGCACTCTATCAGGCCAAGCATAATGGGCGGGATCGAATCGAAGTAGCCTTGATGGGTAAGGTTGCCTGAATTTAACGTGACAGATTAAAGAGGTTGTCTATGCAATGTCATCGTATCGAAGAGCTGCTGGAGTTGTTGCAGCCTGCCTGGATCAAGGAACAGGATCTCAGCCTGGTGCAGTTTGTTGCCAAACTGGCCCAAGAAGCGGGATTTGAAGGGCCTCTGTCCGAGCTGACCGACGACATGCTGATCTATCACCTCAAGATGCGGGAATCCGACAAGCAGGCGATGATCCCCGGTCTGGCCAAGGATCATGTGCCCGATTTCAAAGAGGCGCTGCTCAAGGCTCGCGGAATCAAGTGAATCTTTAGCGGAAGCGCATCACCTCGTGGTGATGCGCTTTTTTGTTGCCGAAAATTGCGATCCAACCCCAATATTAGATACATCTAATCCACACAATTAGCATGCTGTTTAAGATATAATCCGCTCCATAACAAATAAGGGAGCGATGTCTTGCAATGGCCGACCACGATAAAATCGATATCAAGGACGTCACCGACAAGGGCGTAACCGGGACCTTCAACCCCAATACGTTCAAAGCCAGCGACGACAGATTCAATCCGGGCAACCGCATCTATGTGCGGGCCCAGAAAGGGTATTGGCAGCGGATGCGCAAGGCCATGGGCTGGTTCTTTGTGGCGCTGTTCGTGCTGCTGCCCTGGCTGCGTTACGACGGGCGACAGGCGGTGCTGTTCGACCTCGGTCACCAGCAGTTCCATATCTTTGGCGCCACCATCTGGCCGCAGGATCTGACCCTGCTCGCCTGGCTCTTCATGATCGCCGCCTTCGGACTCTTCTTTATTACCACCTTCCTCGGTCGGGTCTGGTGTGGCTATCTCTGCCCGCAGACGGTCTGGACCTTCATGTTCATCTGGTTTGAAGAGAAGCTGGAAGGGCCCGCCAACAAGCGGCGCAAGCTGGACGAGGCGCCCTGGAGCGGCGAGAAGCTGGCCCGCAAGGGGGCCAAGCATCTGGCCTGGCTGGCGATCTCACTGGTGACCGGCCTGACCTTCGTCGCCTACTTCCAGGATGTAACTGAACTGGTGCCGGACCTCTTCACCCTGCAGGCCAGCGGTTGGGTGCTGTTCTGGGTGCTCTTCTTCACCATCATCACCTACGGCAATGCAGGCTGGATGCGTGCCATCATGTGTATCCACATGTGCCCCTATGCCCGTTTCCAGTCCGCCATGTTCGACAAGGACACCTTCATCGTCGGCTATGACACCAAGCGTGGCGAGACCCGTGGCGCCCGCTCCCGCAAGGCGGATCCCAAGGCGATGGGGCTGGGCGACTGTATCGACTGCGATCTCTGCGTGCAGGTTTGCCCGACCGGTATCGACATCCGCGATGGCCTGCAGTACGAGTGCATCAACTGCGGCGCCTGCGTCGATGCCTGTGACCAGACCATGGAGCGGATGGGCTACCCGAAAGGGCTCATCAGCTACACCACCGAGCACAAGCTGGCCAACGACTCCACTCATGTGGCGCGGCCCAAGCTGATTGGTTACGGGCTGGTGATGGCAGTGATGCTGGGGGTCTTTGTCTACAACGCCATGTCCATCATGCCGATGGGGCTCGATATCCTGCGGGATCGCAACCAGTTGTTCCGCGAAAATAGCGAGGGGCTTATCGAGAACACCTACACCCTCAAGATCCTCAACAAGACCCTGCAGTCCCAGACCTACCAGCTGGATGTGGAGGGCTTGCCCGAGTATCAGTGGTTCGGCCCCCGTGAAGTGACCCTGAAGGCGGGCGAGATCTACACCCTGCCGGTCAGTCTGGCGGTCGATCCCTACAACCTGAAACGGCCGGCGCTGGATATCCAGTTCGTGCTGAAACGGGAGGGGGCGGCGCCCGATGACAGCAAGGGCAACCTGCGCCAGGGCAGCAAGTTTATCAGCCGGTTGTAACGGTCTGGCCTACCGCCATGCACGGCAATGGCGGGCAGTAGTGATAGAATGGGGCGCAACGGCGCCCCTTTCTTATGGTGGATGACATGCGTTTCAACTATTCCGATCTCAATCCCGACCTCATCATGGATGCGCTCGATCTCAGTGGCCTGCGGCTCGACTCCGGCCTTATCGAGCTCAACAGCTACGAAAACCGGGTCTACCAGTTTCAGGATGAGGATCGTCGCCGCTATGTGGTGAAGTTCTACCGTCCCGGCCGCTGGAGCCGGGCCCAGATCCTCGAGGAGCACGAGTTTGCCACCCGCCTTGCAGAGGCGGAGATCCCGGTCGCCGCACCGCTCGCCTTCGAGGGCGAGACCCTGCTGGAGCACGAGGGCTACCCCTTTGCCATCTGGCAGAGCGTCGGTGGCCGCCAGTTCGAGGTGGATAATCTCGACCAGCTTGAGTGGGTGGGGCGTTTCCTCGGTCGCATTCATCAGATCGGCGCCAGCAAGCCGTTTCATCATCGGGTGCGGCTCGATGTGGAGAGCATGCTGCACGAACCGCGTCAGCTGCTGGCGTCTGGCGAGTGGCTGCCAAGCGGGCTGGCGAAGCAATTCTTCGGGGTGCTGGACGAGCTGATTAAACATGTCAGCGATGCCATGACCCTGGATGTGGCGCAGATCTCCCTGCATGGCGATTGCCACCCGGGCAACATCCTGTGGCGCGATGGCCCCATGTTTGTCGACCTCGATGATTGCCGCACCGGCCCCGCGATTCAGGATCTCTGGATGCTGCTGAGCGGCGAGCGCCACGAGCAGCAGATCCAGCTCGACACCCTGCTGGCGGGCTACGAGGAGTTTATGGAGTTCGACTCTCGGGAGTTGGCGCTGATCGAGCCGCTGCGGGCGATGCGCATCGTTCACTACATGGCGTGGCTGGCACGGCGCTGGGAAGATCCCGCCTTCCCCCGTCACTTCCCCTGGTTCAATACCGATCACTACTGGCGTCAACAGATAGCGACACTGCACGATCAGCTGGAGGCACTCAAGGCGCCACCGTTGAGCCTGATGCCAAACTGGTGAAATAGAAGGGATCTTGCGCGGCAAGGGGGACTCGATCTCCGGCCCTGACCATTGACGTCAGCATGGCGAAACAATAGGCTTGGCACTGCTTCGGTTCGCCGGGCGTGCCTCACAGTGATCCCTTAACAGGAAACATCATGAAAAAAGTTCTATTTTTCCTTGCTGCCATGCTGATGATCCCCATGGTTCACGCCGCCCCCGAGTTCAAGGAAGGCGTCAACTACGATGTGGTCAAACAGACTGGCAGTGCTCAGCCGGAAGTGATGGAGTTTTTCTCCTACTACTGCCCGCACTGCGCTACCTTCGAACCGATCGTTGAACAGTTGAAGGCCGGGTTGCCAGAGGGTGTGCCCCTCAAGAAGAACCCGGTTGCTTTCCTCGGTCGCGAGATGGGCCCCGAGATGCAGCGTGCCTACGCTGTTGCCAGCCTGCTCAATGCCGAAGCCAAGCTGACTCCGGCCATCTTCACCAAGATCCACACCCAGCGTCAGCCGCCGATGAGCCGTGACGATGTGAAGAAGATCTTCGTGGACAACGGCGTACCGGCTGAAGAGTTCGATGGTGCCGTCGACAGCTTCGCCGTCTCCGGCATGGTCTCCCAGTTCGATCGCAACACCGAGAGCTACAACATTCGCGGTGTACCGGCCTTCCTGGTGAACGGCAAGTACATGGTGAAGATTGAATCCATCACCTCTCAAGAGCAGTTCAACAAGCTGGTGCAGTTCCTGCTGGCCAAGAAAGACTGATACCCCTTGAGTCGATAAAAAAGCCCGCCGGTGCGAACCGGCGGGCTTTTTGTTTTCTGGTGTTCGGGAAGATCAGACCCCGACGTGGAACGCCTGTTTGAGGTTGCGGATAAACTCCGCATCCCGACAGAGGGTCTTGCCCGGGCTGTCGGAGATCTTGGCAACCGGGCCGCCATTGCACTCGATCAGCTTGAAGACGATGTTCATAGGGCTGACACCGGGCAGATCGCAGGTGAGCTTGGTGCCGATGCCGAAGCTGGTATTGATGCGGCCACGGAAGTGGCGGAACAGCTGCACCGCCTTGTCGAGGTTGAGCCCGTCGGAGAAGACCAGGGTCTTTTCGGTGGGGTCGATGCCGAGGCGCTGATAGTGGCTGATCGCCTTCTCGCCCCACACCACGGGATCGCCGGAGTCGTGACGCAAGCCCTGATAGCTGCTGGCCAGCTCGAAGTCGAAGTCGCGCAGGAAGGCATCCATGGTGATGCAGTCGGTCAGGGCGATGCCGAGATGGTCGGTGAACTCGTCCAGCCAGCTGGTGAGGGCGGCGCGTTGGCTGTGCTCCAGCGGGAAGCCGAGCTGCTGGTGCGCCTGGAACCACTCATGGGCCTGAGTGCCGACCGCGGGCAGCTTGTACTTCTGGGCCAGCATGTAGTTGCTGGTGCCGCGAAACGCCGGCAGCCGCTCCTTGAGGCGACCCACTACCGCATCCTGTACCGCATGGGAGAAGCGGCGGCGGGTGCCGAAGTCGATGAGGTTGAACTCGCTCATCTCGTCGCTGCTCAGCTCCCGTTCCAGCTTGTCGATCTTCTGATCGAGCCGCTCCAGCGCGTGGCGGACGCCGAACTGGGGATAGCGGAAGCGGTTGCGCATCTCGCTGATGATGGCGAGCACCGGGATCTCCCACAGGATCACATCCTGCCAGGGGCCCTCGACCCGCACATTGATGCGGCCATCCTGCTCGAACACTTTAAGCAGCGAGGCGTCGAGCGGCTTGCGGCGCAGGTGGTCGAGGTAGTCAGGAGTGAAGAAGGGACGCTCGGCCAGAAAATCGAGCTCTGGCCTGGTCAGTCGCAGGGAGCCGGCGAGGCGCAGTTGCTCTTCGATCTGCCCCATCATGGGCAGCAGATCCTCTTCATTGCGGCTGTGAAACTCGGCCACCACCTCGGCATCCGGATAGCGATGGAACACCGCCTGCTGCATATGCAGCTTGTAGGCGTCGGTGTCGAGCAGGCTGGTGAGGATTGGAGGCATATCAGGCTCCTCGCAGACTGGTGAGCACGATGGTGCTCCCCTGCCGCATATGTAACGTGCAGGCATCGGTGTCGAGCAGGCTGGTAAGAATCGGTGGCATATCAGGCGTCCAGCAGGCGTTGTACATCGATCAGGGTCTGGGCCAGTTCGGCGCCAGCCTCGATCATCTGGGTGTGGGCGCTGGCAACCGTCTCGGGGGCGATGCCACGGCAGGCATCGAGATGGACGATTACCCGGAAACCGGCGCGGCGCAGTTGCAGCACGCTGGTTTTGACACAGTAGTCGGTGGCAAGGCCGCCGACCAGTACGGTATCGACCTTGCGGGCTTGCAGAAATTCGATGAGTCCGGTGCTGCGCCGTTCAGCCAGGTCGTGGAAGCAGGTGCCGTAGGGATGCAGATCAGGCTCGACCCCCTTCCAGACGAAGAAGTCATAGTCGATGGGAGCGGGCAGGCCGTCGAGCAGCTCGAAGCCCTTGCTGCCCGGTACGCAGTGCACCGGCCAGGTGAGGTCGGCGTTGGGCAGATCCAGCGGCAACAGCATACCGGCAGGGTCAGAGACGGCCCAGTCGGCATTGGCGGGGTGAGAGTCCTTGCTGCCGATCCGCAGCGTGGCGAGGGTGGCCTGAGCGTTGAGCGCAGCCACAATATCATCACCGCCCGCAACGGGCAGTTCGTTCGGGCAGAGGGGGGTAAAGCCCTTCTGCGCATCAATATCCAGGCTGGCGACGGTTCCCATGATTGGCTCCTGCACATACTATTCGTGTGATATTATCTACCAAACATTAATGGAAGGCGAGCAGGGCGATCGGCATGCTGAGAATGAGTCTGGATATGGTGGTGCTGCGGTTGCATGAGGAGCGGCTCGAGCTGCTGCTCGAGACCCGCGATCGCCCCCCCTTTGCCCACTGCTGGCAACTGCCGGCGCTGCGCATCGACGAGACCCGGGATCGGGATCTGGATGCCGCCCAGCGCCGTCTGCTGGCGGAGTGGGGGCTCGGTCACTGCTACAGTGAGCAGGTCTGCACTCTCGGCAATCTGGAACGGGATCCCCGCGGCTGGTCCACGACCCTGGTCTATCTCTGTCTGGTGGATCCGGAAGTGGAAGCGATCCACGGCTGCTGGCATCCGCTCGCCAACCTGCCGGGGCTGAGCCTCGCCTTCGACCATGTCCAGCTTATCGCCAAGGGGCTGGAGCGGCTGCGGATCAAGAGCCGCTACAGCACCCTGCCGCTGCAACTGCTGGGGCCCGAGTTCACCCTCTCCGAGGTGCAACGCGCCTTCGAAATCATCCTGCAGACCCCCATGAATACGGCGGCATTTCGCAAGCGGATCCATCGCGCCGACATTCTGGTAGACACCGGCCGCAAGCGCACCGGCAAACAGCGTCCTGCCATCCTCTACCGGCTGGAGAGCCCCTGCTGCGTGATGTTCGATCAAGTGATGCACGGAGCGGAGGCGTGAGTGCGAATCCTGTTCGTGTGCTGGTCAGCGCGTGTTTGCTGGGTCAGCCGGTGCGTTACGACGGTCAGAGCAAGGGGATCGTCAGCGACTGGCTGAGTGCGCTGGGTGCCGAGGGGCGGGCGCTGGCCTTCTGCCCCGAAGTGGCGGGCGGTCTGCCGACCCCGCGTCCTCCTGCCGAGCGGCAGGGCGAGCGTGTAGTGACGGCGAGCGGGCTGGATGTGACTGAAGAGTTTGATCGCGGCGCCGAGCTGGCGTTGGCTATTTGTCAGGCGCAGGGCATTCGCTTTGCGCTGCTGAAAGAGGGGAGCCCCTCATGTGGCAGCGGCCGTATCTATAACGGCCGCTTTGAGGGTATTTCTGTGGCGGGCGAGGGCAAGACCACCGCCCTGCTGCGCCGCCACGGGATTGCTGTCTTTTCCGAAGATCAGTTGGCCGAGTTGGCTTCTGCGCTCTCTTTGGATTCCTCCCCGGATTTGGCGGCAACCGGCAGCGGCGCCTGACCGCTCTGCCACCCCTCCAGCACCTCGTCCTTCTCCTGCCAGCGCTGGTTTAGCCACTCCTGAAAACCGCGCTTGAACTGCTTGTCGTTGAAGTAATCCCCAATCAGCGCCTCATCCACCGGCAGCTCCTCGATCCGCACCTGAATGCGTTCTACCCGCCCCATCAGGAAGTCCTTGAACGGGGTCTCGGCGTTGTCCGGATAGCGGATGGTGACGTTGATCAGGCTGTCGAACTGCTCGCCCATGGCCGCCAGTGTAAAGGCCAGTCCTGCCGCCTTGGGCGGCATCAGGTGACGATAGCGGGAGCGGGCCGCATCCCGTTTCTGCTCGGTGAAGCGGGTCCCTTCCACGAAGTTGATGACGGTAGTAGGGATGTGGCGAAACTTCTCGCAGGCGTTGCGGGTGGTCTCGATATCCTTGCCGCGCAGGTGCGGATTTCTTAACAGAAATTCTCGCGAATAGCGGCGCATAAAGGGCATATCGAGCCCCCAGCAGGCGAGCCCCAGCAGCGGGATGTAGATCAGCTCGTGCTTCATGAAGAACTTGGGCACCGGCAGCCGGTCGCGGAACAGGTGGCCGAGCACCACGATATCGGTCCAGCTCATGTGGTTGCTGATGATGAGATACCAGCCATCCTTGCGCAGCTTGGTATTGTCCTCCACCTGCCAGTCAATACGGGTGGTGAGGCGGATCACCAGCGCATTGCAGGCCAGCCACAGTCTCATGAAGCGGTTGTTGAGGCGGCTGCAGGCGCGGCCAAAGGCCGGGATCGGCAGTACTAGTTTGGCCAGCGACACCAGCAGGATCAGGCTGGCGCACAAGGCGGTGAAAAGGATGGTTAGGCCCGCGCTGATGATCAGCACCAGCGGGCCGGGAAGCAGGGATAGCATGAATGTTTACTGCGCCTTGGTTGCCAGCAGTTGGCTCAGGGTCTGGTCCTTTTCGTGCCAGATCCCGTTCAACCACTGTTGAAACTCTTGTTGGAACTCGGGGTCATTGAAGTAATCCCCCACCAGCTTGCGGTCGATCGGCAAATAGCGGACCTGAACCTTGATTTGCCCGACCCGGCCACACATGAAGTCCCAGTAGCTGGGAATGCCGTCCGGATAGGCGATGGTGACATCCACCAGTTGATGCAACTGGTCACCCATGGCTGCCAGGGTAAAGGCGATGCCGCCTGCTTTCGGGTGGAGCAGGTGACGATAGGGCGAACCCTGCTTCTGATGTTTGCCCTTGGTGAAGCGGGTGCCTTCGACGAAGTTCATCACACTCACCGGAATGTGGCGGAACCTGGCACAGGCTTTACGGGTTGTTTCAATGTCTTTTCCCTTCAGATGGGGATGCTTTTCCAGAAATTTCCTGGAATATCGCCGCATGAAGGGGAAGTCGAGCGCCCACCATGCCAGACCGAGAAAAGGTACCCAAATCAGCTCTTTCTTGAGGAAAAACTTCAGGAAGGGGATTTTTTGGTTAAAAACCCGCTGCAGTACCAGTATGTCGACCCAGGATTGATGGTTGGCAATCACCATATACCACTCATTCCGGCGCCCTTTGTCCACTCCGACCACCTCGAAAGGGGTTTTGATGATGGTTTTCTGGATCAGATTGTTGAAACCGATCCAGCAGCTGGCACAGCCATCGAGCAGCCAGTTGCAGAGGGTGCGCCACCCCTTGAGGGGGAGCAGGAGCTTGAGCAGACCCAGCGAGAAGATGGGGACAAACCAGAAGAGGGTGTTGAAAAAATAGAGCAGGGTGGAGAGACTGCCGCGCAGTCGCTCTGTCAGCTTGTTGGGCATGAGTCGGGTCCGTCTTGCTGTCGATAAAGGGCCATCAAGTGGTCAGATCTGTGGCCATAATATCAGCCGATTGCCCGTGAGACCATTCAGAGCCGTTACGGGGTTGGACTCACCCTTTCCCTTCTGTCAGCTGCTGCGCAATCGCGACAGCAGCCTGTCCATGGCGCGATAACCGAGCGCCTCAATAAGATGCTCCTTGCCGATGGCGGATTGCCCGGCCAGATCGGCGATGGTGCGTGACACCCGCAAAATGCGGTGCCAGGCCCGGATGCTGAGCCCCAGCTTCTGGATGGCATTCTCCAAAAATTCGGCATCTTGCGGTGATAGTCGGCAAATATCCTCAATCTCGCGGCTATTCAGCAGATTGTTGAGCTTGCCGTTGCGACTCAGCATGCGCTCCCGTGCCGCCAGTACCCGATCGCGGATCTGTTGACTAGACTCCCCCCGCTCCGCCTTGCCGGTAAGGCTCCCCTTGGGCAGCAGCGGCACCTCAACTGTCAGGTCGAAGCGGTCGAGAAAGGGGCCGGAGAGTTTGCCGAGGTAGCGCAGGATCTGATCCGGGCTGGAGCGGGTCTGGCCATCGCCATAGTGGCCGCAGGGGCTAGGATTCATTGCGCCCACCAGCTGGAAGCGGGCGGGGAAATCCACCTGACGGGCGGCCCGGCTGATTGTGATGTGGCCCGTCTCCAGCGGCTCGCGCAGGGAGTCGAGCACCTTGCGCTCGAACTCGGGCAGCTCGTCAAGAAACAGCACCCCGTTGTGGGCCAGCGAAATTTCGCCGGGCCGCGGGTGGCTGCCACCGCCCACCAGCGCCACCGCTGAGGCACTGTGGTGGGGCGTGCGATAGGGTCTGTGGTGCCAGTGGCCGGCGCGCGGGGTGAGGCCGCCGATGGAGTGGATGGCGGCGGTCTGCTGCGCTTCCTGCTCGCTGAGCGGTGGCAGAATGCCGGGCAGACGGCTGGCCAGCATGCTCTTGCCGGTGCCAGGTGGGCCGATGAACAGCAGGTTGTGGCTGCCGGCGGCGGCGATCTCCAGCGCCCTCTTGGCCTGTGACTGGCCGATCACATCCTGCAGATCCGGTACATCGGGCAGGCTCTCCGCGTTTTGGGGATCCGGCAGCGGCAGTTCGTACTGGCCCGCCAGCCAAGCTGTGACGGCCAGCAACTGGTGGGCGGTACGCACCTCGGCATCCTGAATGAGGGAAGCTTCGGGGCCGTTCTCCCGCGGTACCAGCAGGGTGCGCCCTGCATCCCGGCAGGCGAGTACGGCAGGCAGTACCCCGAGCACGGGACGAATTTCGCCGGTCAGGGCCAACTCCCCCAAAAATTCGTGATCGAGCAGGTATTTTGCGGGTATCTGCTTGGAAGCGGCGAGAATGCCGATGGCGATGGCCAGATCGAAGCGGCCCCCCTCCTTGGGCAGATCGGCGGGGGCCAGATTGACCGTGATGTGTTTGCTCGGGAACTCGAAATTGCCGTTGAGCAGGGCGCTGCGCACCCGATCCCGCGACTCCTTCACCGAGGTTTCTGGCAGGCCGACCATGTTGAAGGCGGGCAGGCCGTTGGAGAGGTGAACTTCCACTGTAACTTGCGGGGCCGCGATCCCGAGGCTGGCACGGCTATAAACCACAGCTAATGACATAAATCCCGTCCTTGAGTTGATATATGTTCTGACTAACTGCTTGTTGTTGGTTTTTTATTCCAGAGTTCCGGCTGGGGAATAGCCAAAATCAGTGGGTTGTCACAGAAAAAAGGCTTGCCCAATAAAAATCACCGTGCTAGTTCTAATAGCCATTCGCGGTAGAAACCGCCCCAATTTCACAGGATTTCCGGTTGTAACTATGAACATGGCCTCCCGTTTCGTCAGCATTATTGTGGTCCTAGTGGTGATTATTATCTCACCGCTCGGGGCTCGTTTAGCTGCACGGAACAAGGGATAGACCCACCACCGGACAGAACGAAACAAGCGACCCCCGAGCCTCACAGCTCGGGGGTTTTTTTTCGACCAAAGGACAGGATTTTCCACATGAACGGCGCGCAGTTTTTGGTACAGGCTCTCAAGAAACAGGGTGTGACCCAGGTGTTTGGTTACCCGGGCGGGGCCATCATGCCGGTCTACGATGCCCTGTATGACGGTGGTCTGGCCCATCAGCTCTGCCGCCACGAGCAGGGTGCCGCCATGGCGGCGGTGGGCTACGCCCGCGCCTCCGGTCAGGTGGGGGTCTGCATCGCCACCTCCGGCCCCGGAGCTACCAATCTGGTAACCGGTCTGGCGGAGGCGCTGCTCGACTCGGTGCCGCTGGTGGCCATCAGCGGTCAGGTGCCCTGTTCCGCCATCGGCACCGATGCGTTTCAGGAGGTCGACGTGCTCGGCATGTCCCTCTCCTGTACCAAGCACTCCTTCATGGTGATCGATGCCGCCGATCTGGGGCGGGTGCTGGCAGAAGCTTTCGCCATCGCCACCGAAGGTCGCCCCGGCCCTGTGCTGATCGATCTCCCCAAGGATGTGCAGTTGGCCGCCGTGCCTGCCCAGAGCCCGCTGTTTGCAGTGGAAGAGTCGGAGGTGCTCAACCCCTCGGATCTGGCCGCGGCCCGCACCCTGCTGGCTGCCGCCGAGCGCCCGGTGCTCTACGTCGGTGGCGGAGTGGGCATGGCCAATGCCGAGCAGCAGTTGCGCGACTTTGCTGCCGCAACCGGCATGCCAGCGGTCACCACCCTCAAGGGGATTGGCGCGCTCGACCCCGACAGCGCCGTTTACCTCGGCATGCTCGGCATGCACGGTACCAAGGCGGCCAACTATGCGGTGCAGCAGTGCGATCTGCTGCTGGTGGTGGGTGCCCGTTTCGACGACAGGGTGACCGGCAAGCTGGAGGAGTTCGCCCCCGAGGCCAAGGTGATCCATCTCGATGTGGATGCCGCCGAGTTCGGCAAGCGCCGCGCCGCCGAGGTGGGGATCACCGCGGATCTCAAACAGGTGCTGCCGCGCCTCGCCATGACTCTCGACATCGCCCCCTGGCGTGAACACTGCGCCGCCATGGCCCGCGAATATGCATTTCGCTACGACCACCCGGGTCAGGCCATCTACGCCCCGGCTCTGCTCAAGCAGCTCTCTGCCCGGCTGCCGGAGAGCAGCGTGGTGGCCTGCGATGTGGGTCAGCACCAGATGTGGGTGGCCCAGCACATGCGCTTCACCAGCCCGCGCAACCACCTCTCCAGCGCCGGTCTGGGTACCATGGGCTTTGGTCTGCCCGCCGCCATCGGGGCCAAGATGTCGCGCCCGGAGGATGAAGTGGTGCTGGTGAGCGGTGACGGCTCTTTCATGATGAATGTGCAGGAGCTTGGCACCATCCGCCGCGCCCAGCTCAAGGTGAAGATGGTGCTGCTGGATAACCAGCGCCTCGGCATGGTGCGCCAGTGGCAGGAGCTGTTCTTCGACGGTCGCTACAGCGAGACCATCCTCTCCGACAACCCCGATTTCGTCGCCCTGGCTGCCGCTTTCGGCATTCCGGGCGAGACCATCACATGCAAGGAGCAGATAGCCGGTGCCCTCGATCGCCTGCTGGCAAGCGAGAGTGCCTACCTGCTGCATGTGGCTATTTCAGAGGAAGAAAACGTCTGGCCCCTGGTTCCGCCGGGAGTCGCTAACCACCAGATGATGGAGCAACGCCCATGAACCCGCACACCCTTGCCCAGCCAGCATTTGCACAGCACACCCTGCATATCCACGCCCAGCCCAGACCCGAAGTGATGGAGCGGGTGCTGCGGGTGGTGCGCCACCGCGGCTTCAATCTGTGCGCCCTCAACATGGAGCAGGATTGCCAACAGCTGCGGATCACGGTTACTGTCGAGTCGGTACGTCCCATCCAGCAGTTGTGGAGCCAGCTGGTGAAGCTGGTGGACGTCTCCCGGGTCGATGCACTGGAACAGCAACCCCGGATCAGAGCTTAAGGAGCCAAGCCAATGTCACAGCCTTCCCAATCAGCCACTCACCCCCAATACATCTGGTTCAACGGCAAACTGGTGCCCTGGCAGGATGCCCAGGTGCACGTCATGAGCCACGCCCTGCACTACGGCTCCTCGGTGTTCGAGGGTGTGCGCGCCTACGACACCCCCAAGGGCACCTGCATCTTCCGTCTGCAGGAGCACACCCGCCGCCTGTTCGACTCCGCCAAGATCTACTGGATGGACGTCCCCTACAGCGAGGCCGAAGTGAATGAAGCCTGTCGCACCGTGGTGCGCGAGAACGGCCTGAAGAGCGGCTACCTGCGCCCGCTGGCCTTTGTCGGCAACGTGGGGCTGGGGCTGCATCCACCGCTGGATGCCAAGGCCGACCTGATGGTGGCCGCCCTGCCGTGGGGCGCCTATCTGGGGGAAGAGGGGCTGAAAAACGGGGTGGATGTGTGCGTCACCTCGTGGAACCGACTCGCTCCCAACACCATTCCCACCGGCGCCAAGGCGGGCGGCAACTATTTGTCATCCCAGCTGATCAGCCGCGAGGCCAAGCGCAACGGCTTCGCCGAGGGGCTGGCGCTGGATGTGAACGGCTACCTGAGCGAAGGGGCGGGGGAGAACCTGTTTCTGGTGAAGAACGGCGTACTGTTCACCCCGCCTGCCACCGCTGCCATCCTGCCCGGCATCACCCGCGATACCATCATGACGCTGGCCCGCGATCTCGGTTATGAGGTGCGCGAGCAGGCACTGCCCCGTGAGGCGCTCTATGTGGCAGACGAAATCTTCATGACCGGCACCGCCGCCGAGGTGACCCCGGTGCGCTCCGTCGATCGGATGAAGGTGGGCGCTGGCAGCCGTGGCCCGGTGACCGAGCAGCTGCAAAACGCCTTCTTCGGCCTGTTTAACGGCCAGACCGAGGACAAGTGGGGCTGGCTGACGCCCGTCAACGACTGATGAGAGAGGGGAGGCGCTGTGCCTCCCCGAGTCGCTTCCGGTGAGAACTTCCCAGAGGAGTCTTCACCAGGGTCGATTCCGATCCACTCGTATCATCACCGCATAACGCATCGAGCCCATATGGGCATTCAGGGAGTAGAGACAATGCCGAAGTTGAGATCCGCCACCACCACCCACGGACGTAACATGGCCGGGGCCCGCGCCCTGTGGCGCGCCACCGGAATGACCGATCAGGATTTCGGCAAACCCATCATCGCCGTGGTCAACTCCTTCACTCAATTCGTGCCGGGCCACGTCCACCTCAAGGATCTGGGCCAGCTGGTGGCCCGCGAAATCGAAGCTGCGGGTGGTGTTGCCAAGGAGTTCAACACCATAGCAGTGGATGACGGTATCGCCATGGGCCACGGCGGCATGCTCTACTCCCTGCCATCGCGGGAGCTGATTGCCGATTCGGTGGAGTATATGGTCAACGCCCACTGTGCCGACGCCATGGTCTGCATCTCCAACTGCGACAAGATCACCCCGGGGATGCTGATGGCGGCCTTGCGCATCAATATCCCGGTCATTTTTGTCTCCGGCGGCCCGATGGAAGCGGGCAAGACCAGGCTCTCCGACCAGATCATCAAGCTGGATCTGGTGGATGCAATGATCCAGGGCGCCGACCCCAAGGTCTCCGATGCCCAGAGCGAACAGGTGGAGCGCAGTGCCTGCCCCACCTGTGGCTCCTGCTCCGGCATGTTTACCGCCAACTCCATGAACTGTCTGACCGAGGCGCTCGGCCTTTCCCAGCCGGGCAACGGCTCCATGCTGGCAACCCACGCCGATCGCGAGCAGCTGTTCAAGCTGGCGGGCCAGCGCATCGTGACTTTGGCCAAGCGCTGGTATGAGCAGGATGACGAGACCGCCCTGCCGCGCAACATCGCCACCAAGGCGGCGTTCGAGAATGCCATGGCGCTCGATATCGCCATGGGCGGCTCTACCAATACCGTGCTGCACCTGTTGGCGGCGGCGCAGGAGGCTGGCGTCGACTTCACCATGGCCGATATCGACCGCATGTCCCGCAAGGTGCCCCAGCTGTGCAAGGTGGCGCCCTCCACCCAGAAATACCATATGGAAGATGTGCACCGCGCCGGTGGCGTGGTCGCCATTCTGGGCCAGCTGGAAAAAGCGGGTCTGGTGAATGGCGATACCCGTACCGTGCTGGGTTGCTCCCTTGTCGAGCAGCTCAATGAATATGACGTCAGCCGCCAGCCGAGTCAGGAGGTGGTGGACTTCTACCGCGCCGGCCCTGCCGGCATCCGCACCATCAAGGCGTTCAGTCAGGATTGCCGCTGGCCGGAGCTGGATCTGGACAGAGCAGAAGGCTGTATCCGCTCGCTGGATAACGCCTATAGCCAGGAGGGCGGTCTGGCGGTGCTCTCTGGCAACCTCGCGGTCAACGGTGCCATCGTCAAGACTGCCGGAGTGGATGAGGAGAACCTCACCTTCCGTGGCCCGGCCCGGGTATTCGAGAGTCAGGAGAGCGCGGTGAGCGGCATCCTCGACGGTACCGTGAAAGCGGGCGAGGTGGTGGTGATCCGCTACGAAGGGCCGAAAGGGGGTCCGGGCATGCAGGAGATGCTCTACCCCACCACCTATCTGAAATCCATGGGACTCGGCAAGGCGTGTGCCCTCATCACCGATGGCCGCTTCTCCGGCGGCACCTCGGGTCTTTCCATCGGCCATGTCTCGCCGGAGGCGGCTTCCGGCGGCACCATAGGTCTGGTGGAGGATGGCGACATCATCAGCATCAATATCCCGGCCCGCAGCATGGTGCTGGAGGTGGCCGACAGCGTGCTGGCCGCCCGCCGTATCGCCGTAGAGGCTCGGGGCTGGAAGCCGCTCGATCGTCAGCGTCAGGTCTCCTTTGCCCTGCGCGCCTATGCCATGTTCGCCACCAGCGCCGATAAAGGCGCGGTTCGCGATCGCTCGATGCTGGGGGAATAAATCATGGTCTCTGCGGCGGATTATCTACGCAAGGTGTTGCTCTCCCCCGTCTATGAGGCGGCGCGGGTCACCCCCTTGCAAACCCTGAAGAAACTCTCCGAGCGGCTCGGCAACCACGTCAGCCTGAAGCGGGAGGATCTGCAACCGGTCCACTCCTTCAAGCTGCGCGGTGCCTACCACAAGATCGCCACCCTGACCGAGGAGCAGAAAGCGCGCGGCGTCATCGCCGCCTCTGCTGGCAACCACGCGCAGGGGGTCGCCCTCTCGGCCGCCAAGCTCGGTATCAAGGCGATCATCGTGATGCCCAAGACCACGCCGGACATCAAGATCGACGCGGTGCGCCGGCAGGGAGGCAACGTCATGCTGTTTGGCAACAGCTTCGACGAGGCCTATGGCGAGAGCCGCCGCCTCGCCACGCTGGAGGGCTACACCCTGATCCCGCCGTTTGACGACGTTGAGGTGATCGCCGGGCAGGGCACCATCGGCAAGGAGCTGCTGGAGCAGGATACCCACCTCACTCACGTGTTCGTGCCGGTGGGCGGCGGCGGTCTGGCCGCCGGGGTGGCGGTCTATATCAAGCAGCTGCTGCCGGATGTGAAGGTGATCGGGGTGGAGGCGGAGGGCTCCGCCTGCCTCAAGGCCGCGCTGGCGGCCGGCGAGCCGGTCAATCTGGAGCGGGTCTCGCTGTTTGCTGACGGGGTGGCGGTCAAGCGCATCGGCGAGGAGACCTTCCGCCTCTGCAACCAGTATCTGGACGAGGTGGTGACAGTCTCCAACGACCAGATCTGTGCCGCGTTGAAAGACATCTTCGACGACTGCCGCGCCATCGCCGAGCCTTCGGGCGCCCTGTCGTTGGCGGGCCTCAAGGCCTACAGCGAGCGGGAGCAGGTCAAAGGGGGGCGGATGGCGGCCATTCTGTCCGGCGCCAACGTGAACTTCCACAGCCTGCGCTACGTCTCCGAGCGCTGCGAGATCGGTGAGAAGCGCGAGGGCATGCTGGCGGTGACCATCCCCGAGCGCAAGGGGGCCTTCCTCGACTTCTGCCGTCAGCTGGGGCCCCGCATGGTGACCGAGTTCAACTATCGCTATGCGGACGCGGAGCAGGCGTCGCTGTTCGTTTCGGTGCGCCTCACCGGCGGTGACGAGGAGCTGGGCCAGATCATCGATCAGCTCGGCGGCAACGGCTATCCGGTGGTCAACATGACCGAGAGCGAGCTGGCCAAGAACCACGTGCGCTACATGATTGGCGGTCGCCCGGCCCGGCCCCTCGGTGAGCGTCTCTACAGCTTCAAGTTCCCGGAGCAGCCAGGGGCCCTGATGCGCTTCCTGGAGACCCTGGGCTGTCGCTGGAACATCAGCCTGTTCCACTACCGCAACCACGGCGCCGACTACGGACGGGTGCTCTGCGCCTTCGAGCTGCCGGACGAGGACGTGGCGGCTTTCCACGACTACCTGCACGAGATTGGCTACGGCTGGAAAGAGGTGAGCGATGACCCCGCCTACCGGCTGTTTCTGGCTAGTTGATGGCGAGATCGGTATGAAGCAGGAGGGAGGCGTTGGCCTCCCTCTGTTTTTAGGCTGCAATTGGGAACTTCTGTCTGAGCCATTGAAATCCATGGGCCAGCGCCATCAGTAGCAGGGTGCCGGGCAGCACCGTTTGCCACACGAATGCTGGCTCTTGTCCTGTCATCAGGATCAGCAAGGGATTGGCGCCTGCCGGAGGGTGAAGAATATTTAGTCCCTGCATCAGTGCGATAGCCAGCCCGGTTGCCAGAGCCATCTGCATTTCAGCAGGGAGGGGAAGCATGCCGATGACCAGTCCGACGCAGGCCGTCAGCAGGTTTCCACCCAGCACGTTTTTGGGGCGCGCCAGCGGACTATCTGGCAGGGAAAACAACAACACACAGCTGGCCCCGAAGGGTGCCATGACTAGCGCGACATGCCAGCTCAGATTGAGCCATCCCAATATGCCGATGGTGAGTGCGGCGCCCACACCTGCCCATAACGGGCCATACCATTTTGTCATCATGCTTTCCTCTTGGTTTGCCAGAACTGATTAGGCACATTAGGTAGACAGATCGGTGTACTTCAAGAGGCAAATCATGAGTGAGAAGCGTCAACAACTGGTGGCGACAGCCTACCGTCTGTTCAACCGTCATGGCTTTCATGCCACCGGCATAGATCGCATCTGGGCCGAGGCGGGGAGTACCAAGCGCACCCTCTATCGCCACTTCCCGACCAAGGATGCCTTGATTGAGGAGGTGCTGCTCGCTCGTGACCGGGAGTTCTTCGTCCTGCTTGACCAGCGGCTGGCCGGTGTGAGCGGACGTGAAGCTCGCCTGCAGGCGCTGTTTGACGGTTTTGCAGAGTGGTTTGGCCGCTCTGATTTCTATGGCTGCAACTTTATCAACGCCAGCGCCGAGTTTGCCGACCCACGCCATCCGGTGCGTAAGCTGGTGATGGCCCACAAGCAGGCGTTATTGGGCTGGGTGATAAACCAGCTCAACTGTTCTCTGGCACAGGCCACCGAGCTTTGCCTGTTGCTGGAGGGGGCGATCGTGATGGCTCACAGCTATCAGCAGCCACTGGCGCTGGAGCAGGCCAGAATGCTGGCAAAGACCATTTTGACCGACGATACCGCGATAATGCAGGCCGCTTCACACTCCTGAGCTGCTGGTCATTTGAGGCTGCGTTCGGATGGGATACCCTGAATAGCGGAGAGGCCGCCTGACGGCTTCACACAGGGAAAGTGCGCACTCAGGCGCCCATAACGACTTATTGCAGAGGCGAAAATATGAATAAATCCATGCTTGCCGTATTGGTCAGTGGTTTGTTGGCGGCCGGAGCCGTGCAGGCTGCCGCTCAGGACAATACCTGGTATGTCGGTGGCAAGGCCGGTTGGTCCAATTACTATGGCGTTGATTACAACCAACAAGTTAAGGATGTAGTCGATTTTGTATCACCCAGTGATAAACAAAGTGATCTCGGTTTGGGTGGTTTTGTCGGCTATCAGCTTAATCAGAACTTGGGTTTTGAGTTGGGTTATGACTGGCTTGGTAAGTATCAGCTTGATAAAACTGCGTCCTTGGGAACCCTGTCTGCCGGGTTGCACGGTGAAGCTAAAGCGCAAATGATACAGGCCACCATGAAGATTAGTTTCCCTGCTACATCTGTATTGGATGTCTATGGTCGCTTGGGCGGCGCGTATGCCTGGACTGAGAGCTCTTATTCCGGTTGGTATAAAGATTCCGCTACCCCAGCCAACGATGTGTCATTTGACAATAATGGACACAAATACCATGGCGCTGCGTTTGTTGGTGCACTTGGTGTTGAATATGCCATCGACAAAGACTGGGCTGCTCGCCTTGAATACCAATACACCACCCCGTTGGGCAGTACATCTGAAGATCGTTCCGGTATAGAGATGGATAATGGTCTGCTCTCTGTTGGGATGCTCTATCGCTTCGGTCAGCAAGGTGGCGAGGTCGTAGCACCGGCGCCCGCTCCGGCCGCCGAACCGGCACCTGTAGCCGTGGTTGAGCCCAAGACCTTCAGTCTGAGTTCCGATGTGCTGTTCGAGTTCAACAAGGCGACCCTGAAGCCGGCTGCCAATCAGGCGCTCGATGCCCTGTTCAGCCAGATTGTGGCGGCCAATCCGAAAGATGGCGTCGCAACTGTCATCGGTTATACCGACCGCATCGGTTCCGACAACTACAACCTGGCCCTCTCCGAGAAGCGTGCCCAGAGCGTGGCCAGCTATCTGGTATCCAAAGGCTTGTATGCCGACAAGGTACGGGTCGAGGGGCGTGGCAAGTCCAATCCTGTCACTGGCAACAGCTGTGCCAGCCGCTCCAAGCAGGAGCTGATCGCCTGTCTGGCACCGGATCGCCGGGTAGAAATCCATCTGGAAGGGGTTTCCCAGCCTGTCCAATAAGCAGAGCGACGGGAGCAATAAATGTAAAAACGGGAGGCTTGGCCTCCCGTTTCTTATGGGGTGTTTACGATGTTGAGCCTCAGAGCCCGAACAGCGGGCGCAGGCGAATGCCGATGAGGCTGCCAGCGAGGGCCATCAGCATCCAGACCCAGCCGTGCAGGCTGCCAGATGCCGTGCCATCAAAGAAGCCGCCGAGGTTGCAGGCGGCGTACATGGCGCCCATCCCCATCAACAGGCCGCCGATGATGGAGGCCAGACTGTTGCCGATCCGCATCGGGGCGAAGTTACCACCACCGCTGATGCAGCGCGCCAGCATGGCCCCCAGAATGCCGAGCCAGAACATGCCGACCATGGGGTTGATAAAGAGTGGCTGGGCCAGCTTGGGGTTGCCCTCGAACAGGCCAAACAGGGAGGCACCGCGCAGCGCCATGTCATAGACGGCGCCGGTGATGGTCCAGGCCGAGCCGTGCAGAGCGACCACGGACGAGTTGAGCAGGGCGATGATGATGCCGCCGGTCAGCACGGTGAAGCGGCCATCGCGCCAGAACAGGTTGCCGCCGCTGAAGAGGGGCTTGAGCTCGCCGGTGCGCTTGAGTTCGCTCTTGCGAAACAGCAGGAACAGCGCGGCGACCAGCGCCAGGTTGAGCAGCATGCCGCTCCAGATATTGCCGGTCAGATCCCGGGCCAATACCACATGGCTGGAGAAGGTAGCCTCCAGTTCGGGGCGGAACTGGTTGCTGATCAGGGTGCCGATGCCGTAGCAGATCAGCACCAGCCAGAAGCGGGGTTGTCCCTCGCCGCAGCAGTAAAGAGTGCCGGTGGCGCAGACGCCTGCCAGCTGCATGCCGATGCCGAACAGGAAGGCACCGACGATGAAGGGAATGCCGATAGCCATCACGTTACCCACCATGGCATCGCCAAAGAGGGCGTGGCTAAAGGAGAGGAAGGTGGTGAACAGCAGAATTTCGATGGCGATGGTGAGCAGGTGAACCCGCACATAGTAACTGTTGCGCTTGGTTAGCATTTCGCGCCAACCGAATACGATGCCGAAGCGACTGAAGGAGAGGGTGAAGCCGAAGCCGAATCCGATCAGGGCCATCAGAGCCCATTTCATACCAAAGGTGTTGCCAAGCCAGAGTAACGCTCCCCCCGCGATTACCACGATGGGGAGCGACCATTTTCGAGTCATGTCAGTTGATCCTTGCAGTTGGTTTTCAGAGGGGCGGATCCTATTCCCTCATGGAGTCTAGTGCTACCCATTTAACCAATGCAGAGAAAAAGGGGAGCGCAGACTCCCGTCAGCGCCGGGGATCAATGGCGGGGGGTGTCGAGATGGAAGTGGTGAGTCTGCCTGGTCAGGATGCGGGCGTGTTGGGCGACCATGGTCGCCTCTTCGGCGGCCTGACTGGCGCTCTGGTTGGCCTCGGCCGCCAACCGCGACATCTCGCCGACCTGATGGTGGATCCCTTGTACCAGCCGGGTCTCATCGCTCATCAACTGATCGACCTGAGCGATGCGCTGGTTGATCTCCTCGCAGCTCTGCGCGATCCGGGCGACGCTCTGGCGCGCTGTCATCGTGTGAGTGACCGCCTGTTCGACCCGGGCCAGCTCGGTATCCATCTCGCTGGCGGCGCGCAGGCTGACATCCTGGATCTTGCCGATGATGGTGTTGATCTCGGTGGTGGCGCTGCCGGTGCGGGTCGCCAGCGAGCGCACTTCATCGGCTACCACGGCAAAACCGCGCCCTTGTTCACCTGCCCGCGCCGCTTCAATGGCGGCGTTCAGCGCCAGCAAATTGGTCTGCTCCGCAATATCGTGAATGGCGCCTGCCAGCCCGGCAATCTGCTGCGAGAGGCCAGCCAGATCCGAAATGGTATGGGAGACCTGCTTCACGCCCGTGACTTGCTCCCCGATCACCTGTTCCACGGTGTGGATGGCGAGCGTCGCCTCTTGTGCCCGCTCTGCTGACTGCAGGGTTTGCTCCCCTACCTGATGCAGCTGGCTACCCGCCTGTTCAATGGAGTGGGTGAGCTGCTCGATGGCCTGTTCGATATGGTGGGCCGCCCCGACCTGTGCCTGACTGTCATCGGTGTGCCGTTGTGCCATGGCGGTCAGGCTGGTGGCGCGATCATCCAGCGTACTGGCGCTGCGTTGCAGGGACTCCACCAGGGTTGCCAGCTGGTCACGCATGGCCCCGATCTGGCGGATCAGCTCGCCGATGGCATCGAGGCCCGGCTCCGGCATGGGGCGGTTCAACTCCCCTTCGGCGATCGCGGCGGTCGCCTTGCCTGCGGCCAGCAGCCGCTGTTGGGTGGGGCGTCCCAGCCAGAAGATGAGCCCGGCCCCCAGCATTGCAGCGCACAACAGCAGGCCGTAGCAGAGTCGGGTTGTGTTGGCTAGATGGGCCATTTGCTCGGCGGCATACTCGTTACCGCGGATGACGGTGGCGTCCACCCCTAGCCGGTGGGCGTTATAGAGGGTGTGCAGGCGTGCTGCAAGCGCGCCCGCCTGCGCCAGATCCCCAGCCTTGATGGAGGGGACAAACTTGTCGTTGAGCAACTGCCAGAACAGCTCCCCCTGCACTTTTTGCTCCCCCAGCAGCAACTCCCTGAGGGGCTCGTTCAGGCTGCTCTCTTGCCAGAAGCGGTTACGGCTCTCGAACTCTTGCTGCAGTCGGGCGAGGGTTTGCAGCAGGGCCTCCCGCTCCTCCGGTTTGGCATGGAGCAGGGTGTAGACCTGCAACTGGGATTCGATAAGGTAGAGGGGCGGCGGCAGAATATCGGCTACCACATCCTTCCCCTGTCCCATCTGATCGGCTGCGCTCCGGACCGAGTAAAGCCCGAAAAAGCTGATGGAGATCAGCGTGATAATGACCATGATCCCCAGAACCTGACCAAAAAGCAGGGATCTGTCGTGAATGTGCTTGAGCATGTTGCCTCCATTCGGCTCCGTTCATGGATAGCATAGCTCTCTGGCGGGATGGTGCGACTCGGGTATGGTCTGTTGATGGTCAGTCGGCTCTGGAGAAGGGGGAGTAGCAGTCTGAAAACCGCTGGTGGCACGAAAAAGAACCCCGGCGGATGAGCCGGGGTCGATGGTGGTGAGGCGGTGTCAGGTCCGGCTTGGCGCGGCTTTGCCGCTGCGCAGCCCATCCAGACTGAACAGCACCAGCGCGCTCCAGATGCAGGCAAAGGTGAGCAGTTTGTCCATCGCCAGCGCTTCCCCATAGAGGGTGACTGCGAGGATAAACATCAGGCTGGGGCCTATGTACTGGAAGAAGCCCAGGGTGGAGAGCTTGAGCCTGGTCGCGGCGGCAGTGAAGCAGAGCAGGGGGGCCGTGGTGACGGCGCCTGCGGCGATCAGCAGCAGGTTGAGGTGCCAGTCGTTCTGGGTGAGATGGCTGGTGGGGCTGTCGGCAAAGCCCCACAGATAGATGGCCGCTGGCGGCAGCATGATCATGGTTTCGATCAGCAGACCGGTGAGGGCATCGAGGGCCAGTTTTTTGCGCACCAGTCCATAGATGGCAAAACTCGATGCCAGCACCAGCGCAATCCAGGGCAAGGAGCCAAAGGCGATAAGCTGGATCGCCACCCCTGCAAAGGCCAGCGCCACTGCCCACCACTGCAGGCGGCGCAGCTTCTCGCTCAGAAACACCATCCCCAGCAGCACGTTGAACAGCGGGTTGATGTAGTAGCCGAGGCTGGCATCCAGCATATGACCGTTGTTGATGGCCCAGATGAACAGCAACCAGTTGCCGCCGACGGTGACCGAGGTAAACGCCAGGGTGAGCAACACTTTTGGCTGGCGCAGCACCGCCTGCACCTTGTGCCACTGGCGCCCTGCCAGGGTGAGTACTATCAGCAGCACGCAGGACCAGATCATCCGGTGGGTCAGGATCTCGGCGGCCGGAACGGCAGAGATGGTCTTGAAATAGATGGGGGCTATGCCCCAAAGGGTATAGGCGCACAGGGCGTAGATGACGCCCTGACGCTGGATCTGTTGCGGCATGCGGATGACCTTTACTGAAGCGTTGGATGCGGGAAAACATCGCAAAAAATCAGTGTAGCGATCCTTTTGCGGGGAAAGAAGCGAATAAACGAAGTTTGAGGGATAGGAGGAGTGTGGCTGGCCGGTCAGCCTTTACCGCGGCGGATCTTGTCGACGTCCATCAACAGCCACAACATCAGGGCGATGGCGGAGATCCAGGGGCCCCAGGTCACGTAGGCCTCGCCGTGCCCCAGCACGAAGAACAGCAGGGGCAAACCGATCACCAGAAAAAGTACGCTTCCCAGAAAAAATAGCATTTTTGTCTTTATATTTAACATGTTGGCTTTTTTATCATTATAAGGATTGAGCCCGATGATGGAAGGCCAAAAATGCAAAAGGGGGATTTCTCCCCCTTTTTGATCCGATAGTGCTGCTTTGTCGTGTTATTCCAGCTGAATCCAGGTGCTTTTCAGCTCGGTGTACTTCTCCAGCGCATGAAGTGACTTGTCGCGACCGTTGCCGGACTGTTTGAAGCCGCCAAACGGCATGGTCATGTCACCACCGTCCCAGTTGTTGACGAACACGGTACCGGCGCGCAGGGCGCGCGAGCCTTTCACCGCCTTGTTGAGATCAGCCGTCCAGATCGCCGCCGCCAGCCCATAGTCGGTGTCGTTGCCGAGCGCAATGGCTTCTTCCAGCGTATCGAAGCCGGTCACCGCCAGCACAGGGCCGAAGATCTCCTCGCGGAATATGCGCATCTGCGGGGTCACGTCGTCGAAAATAGTGGGTTCGATATAGAAGCCGCCACTCTCCATATTGGTGCGGTTGCCACCCAGCAGCAGCTTGGCCCCCTCCTGCTTGCCAATCTCGATATAGCGCAGCACCTGCTCCATCTGGATGTGATCCACCATGGCGCCGATGCGGGTCGCAGGGTCGAGCGGGTTGGCCGAGATCCACTCGCGGGCATGGGCCAGCAGTCGCTCCATAAATTGCGGTTTGATGCTGTTTTGTACCAGCAGGCGGGAGGCTGCGGTGCACACCTCGCCCTGGTTGTAGAAGATAGCGCCAGCGGCGCTCTTGGCCGCAGCGTCTAGATCCGGTGCGTCGGCCAGTATGATGTTGGGGCTCTTGCCGCCGCACTCCATAAAGGCGCGCTTGAGGTTGGACTTGCCGGAGCACTCCACCAGATGTTTACCGATCTTGGTGGAGCCGGTGAAGGTGATGCAGTCCACATCCATATGCATGGCCAGCGCCTCGCCCACGGTGTGGCCAAAGCCAGGCAGCACGTTGAACACGCCGTCCGGAATACCCGCCTCCTTGGCCAGACCGGCGATACGCAGGGCGGTCAGGGGCGATTTTTCGGAAGGCTTGAGAATGACCGAGTTGCCGGTAGCGAGCGCCGGGCCCAGCTTCCAGCAGGCCATCACCAGCGGGAAGTTCCAGGGCACTATGGCGGCAACCACCCCGAGCGCTTCGCGGGTCACCAGTGCCAGTGCTGACTCCTCCACCGGGGCGACCTGATCGTAAATCTTGTCGATCGCTTCGGCGTTCCAGGCGATACAGTTGGCGGCGGCGGGGGCGTCATAGCCCATGGCATCGCCGATGGGTTTGCCCATATCCAGCGACTCCAGCAGCGCCAGCTCCACCTTGTTGAGGCGCATCAGCTCGGCGAAGCGCTGCATGATCTGCTTGCGCTGTTTCGGCGGCAGGCCGCTCCAACGCTTGTCGTTGAAGGCGTCACGCGCAGCCTGTACCGCCAGTTCGGCATCGGCGGAATCGCAGGCTGCCACCTTGGTCAGCAGCTTGCCGTTGGCCGGGTTGATGCAATCGAAGGTGGCGCCATTGACGGCATCCCGATAGCTGCCGTTGATAAAGGCTTGCGAGGGCAGGGTCAGATGGGCGGCCTTGTGTTGCCACTGGGCCAGGGTCAGGTCACTCATGTTCACTCCTTGAACCGGCAAAAGTCAGTTTCCGCGTATCAATATGCTAAACATCCTGCCGCTTGTAAATCCATCTTGTAACAATTCATTAAACATTGCCCCCTGCCGATGCGCGTCTGAATGTCAGAAACTGGCGGGGGTGTTGGCCGAGATCAGCACGCACTCCTGTTCGCCACTATTGCGAAAACGGTGGGGGGTGCGGCTGTCGAAGTAGTAGCCATCCCCGGCGCCCAGCAGGTAGATCTGCTCGCCCACGGTCACTTCAACCTCGCCCTTGATGACGATGCCGCACTCTTCACCCTCGTGGCTCAGCATGTCGTCGCCGGTGTCGGCGCCAGGTGGCAGCACCTCCTGCAACATGCCGATGGCGCGGTTGGCGCGGCTGTGCCCGACCAGCCGGTAGCTGATGGGATGCGTGCCGAGATCCGGCATATCGGCGGCGCGGAAGATCACTTCGGTGCCCATTTCAGTCTCTTCGGTGAAGAAGCTGGCTAGCGACATGGGGATCCCTTCCAGCACCTTGCGCAGGGAGGCGACAGAGGGGCTCACCTGATTTTTCTCGATCTGGGAGATAAATCCGTTGGTCACACCGGAGCGCTTGGCCAGCTCGCGCTGGGAGAGGGCCGCCTTGGTGCGAACCGCCTTGAGGCGGTGACCGATATCCATCTATAGACACTCCTTGGCTGTTTACTATTATTAAAATTGTGTTAAATATCTTATACCACCCTGCTGATGCGTCTAGCTAGGGGTGGCACCAGACAGGGCGATAACGGGCCCTTTTTTATGGATTCAGGTGTTTAATTTAATAGGCATTGGCCGACAGTTGCTAAACACCTTAAGGATGAGGTGACCATGAAACCGATCAGCGACATCAATACGCCCTCCGACATGTCCGCCTTCTGGATGCCGTTCACCGCCAACCAGCAGTTCAAGGCAGCGCCGCGTATCCTGAAGTCGGCAGAGGGGATGTATTATCACTCAGAGGATGGCCGCAAGATACTGGATGGCACAGCCGGACTCTGGTGTTGCAACGCGGGCCATGGTCGGCGCGAGATTGCCGAGGCGGTCTCCCAGCAGATTTCCCACCTCGATTTTGCCCCCACATTCCAGATGGGCCACCCCCTGCCGTTCGAGCTGGCCAACAAGCTGGTGGAGATCGCTCCCAAGGGGTTTGGCCACGTCTTCTACACCAACTCCGGTTCCGAGTCGGTCGATACCGCGCTGAAAATCGCGCTGGCCTGGCAGCGGGCTCGCGGTCAGGGCACCCGCACCCGGCTGATTGGTCGCGAGCGTGGCTATCACGGGGTCGGCTTTGGCGGTATCTCGGTAGGGGGCATTCCCGGCAACCGCAAGTGGTTCGGCTCCCTGCTGACCGGGGTGGATCATCTGCCCCATACCCTCAACATCGCCAAGAACGCCTTCACCAAAGGGCTGCCCGAGGAGGATGTGGCGCTGGCCAACGAGCTGGAGAAGATCGTCTTCCTGCACGATGCCAGCAATATCGCGGCGGTGATCGTCGAGCCCATCGCTGGCAGTACCGGCGTGCTGATGCCCCCCAAAGGCTACCTCAAGCGGCTGCGGGAGATTTGCACCAAGCACGGCATCCTGCTGATTTTTGACGAGGTGATCACCGGTTTCGGTCGCCTCGGCTCCCCCTTCGCCGCACAGGAGTTCGATGTCATCCCCGACATGATCACTTGCGCCAAGGGGCTGACCAACGGCGCTATCCCCATGGGCGCGGTGCTGGTGCAGAAGCACATTTATGACGACATGATGGCGGCAGGAAAGGGGGCTATCGAGCTGTTCCACGGCTACACCTACTCCGGCCATCCGGTGGCTGCGGCTGCGGGGCTCGCGACCCTCGAGATCTATCGCAACGAGAACCTGCTCAGCCGCGCAGCCGATCTGGCTGGCTACTGGGAGGAGGCGGCCCATTCGCTGAAGGGCTGCAAGCATGTGAAGGATGTACGCAACTACGGGCTGGTGGCGGGTATCGAGCTGGAATCGATGCCGGATGCACCGGGCAAACGCGCCTACGAGGTGTTCGTGCGCTGCTTCGAGAAGGGGGCATTGATCCGGGTGACCGGCGATATCATCGCCCTGTCGCCGCCCCTCATCATCGAGCGCAGCCAGATCGACGATCTCTTCACCCTGCTGCAGGATGCCCTGCAGGCACAACCTTAACCCATTTGATGGCCCCGCACTGGCGGGGCCTTGCGTTGATTTGCTCAGCGCATTTACCGCATCAGTTATCACGGAGGATACATGACATACAGGGTCAGCAACTTCATCAACGGCCAGCCGCAGGAGAGTCGCAGCGAGCGCCAGGGGGCCATCTTCAATCCCGCCTGCGGCAAGCAGCAGGGGAGCGTCGGGCTGTCCAGCGCCGCCGAGTGTCAGGAGGCGATCGCCATAGCCGAGCGCGCCTTTGCCGACTGGTCACAAACCCCCCCGCTGGTGCGGGCCCGGGTCTTTTTCCGCTTCAAGGAGTTGATGGAGCAGCACAGGGACGAGTTGGCCCAGCTCATCAGCCGCGAGCATGGCAAGGTCTTCTCCGATGCGCAGGGTGAGTTGACCCGCGGGCTGGAGGTGGTGGAGTTTGCCTGCGGCATTCCCCATCTGCTCAAGGGGGAGCATTCCCTCAACGTCGGTCGCGGGGTAGACAGCTACTCCATGATGCAGCCGGTGGGGGTCTGCGCCGGTATCACCCCGTTCAACTTCCCGGCCATGGTGCCGCTCTGGATGTTCCCGGTCGCCATCGCCTGCGGCAATACCTTCATTCTCAAGCCCTCCGAGAAGGATCCCTCTCTCTCGCTGCGGATGGCAGAACTGCTCAAGGAGGCCGGTCTGCCTGACGGCGTGCTCAACGTGGTGAACGGTGACAAGGAGGTGGTGGACGTGCTGCTGACTGATCCGCGGGTCGGTGCCGTGTCGTTTGTCGGTTCCACCCCAATCGCCCAGTACATCTATGCCACCGCCTCGGCCCACGGCAAACGGGTACAGGCGCTGGGCGGCGCCAAGAACCACATGGTGGTGATGCCGGATGCGGACCTCGATCAGGCGGTCTCCGCCCTGATGGGGGCTGCTTATGGGGCCGCGGGCGAGCGCTGCATGGCCATTTCGGTGGCCGTGGTGGTGGGTGACGAGACCGCCGATGCCCTGGTGGCCAAGCTGACGCCGCTGGTGGAAAAACTGCGGGTGGGCCCGGGGCTGGGCCAGAGCCCGGAGAACGAGATGGGGCCGCTCATCAGCAAGGAGCATCTGGCCAAGGTGCGTGGCTACGTGGATCAGGGGGTGGCCGAAGGGGCCGCGCTGCGGGTCGATGGTCGCACCCTGAGCCACGACGAGGGTTACTTTATCGGGGGCAGCCTGTTTGACGAGGTGACCCCCGAGATGCGTATCTATCGCGAGGAGATCTTCGGCCCTGTGCTCTCCATCGTGCGGGTACCGGACTACGAGACGGCGCTGCGGCTCATCAACGAGCACGAGTACGGCAACGGCACCGCCATCTTTACCTGCGACGGCGACACCGCGCGGGACTTCACGGCGCGGGTGCAGGTCGGTATGGTAGGGGTGAACGTTCCCATTCCGGTGCCGATGGCGTTTCACAGCTTTGGCGGCTGGAAGCGCTCCATCTTCGGGCCGCTCAACATGCACGGGCCGGACGGGGTTCGCTTTTATACCCGGATGAAGACGGTGACGGCGCGCTGGCCTCAGAGCCTGCGCAGTGGTGCCGAGTTCTCCATGCCGACCATGAAGTGACGCGCTGGCGCGTGCTCATGGCCTAACCTCTTGCCCCCGCCGGTCAATGATTGGCGGGGGCGAACTCTGTAAAGGAACAACAGATGCGATTGGGAATTCTCGATTGTGACCGGCTCGATCCCGATCTGGCGGATCGTTTTGGCCCCGTTTACTCCGAGATGTTTATCAGGGGCTTTGCGGCCCTAGCCCCCGAACTGGAATTTCGGGTCTGGTCGGCTCTCGATGGGGAGCTGCCGGAGGATCTGCATGAGTGCGATGCCTGGCTTATCACAGGTTCGCGCCACGATGCTTACAGCGATATCCCCTGGATTCAGGCACTGCGGGCGTGGATCCGTCAGGCGCACGATGCCGACGTCAAGCTGGCCGGTGTCTGCTTCGGTCATCAGGTGATCGCCCAAGCGCTCGGTGGCGAGGTGGTGAAGTCCACCAAGGGATGGGGGCTGGGAGTGTCTGTGCATCCCATGCTGGCAGATGAGCCCTGGATGGCGCCAGCGCGGGATCAGATCCGCATTCTGGCCAGTCATCAGGATCAGGTGGCCCTGCTGCCGCCGGGGGCGACCCGACTGGCGGGCAACGATTTTTGTCCCAACTTCATGTTTTTGCAGGGTGATCACATCGTCGCCATTCAGGGACATCCGGAGTTCTCGGTGGAGTACAACCGGGCGCTGATCGAGCGGCGCCGTGGCCTGTTGCCCGACGAGCGCTACCAGAGCAGCCTTTCCTCGCTGGAGGGGGAGGTGGATTCGGCGACCATGATGCAGTGGCTGCTGCAGTTTCTGGGGATCCTGCCGCTGCGGGCTGGCGCGGCCTGAACCCGGTTTGTCAGCCACCCCTTCGGATGCTAGATTTTGTAGCAAAATGAAGGATCAAGCGCTGAGATGTCGGGATCGGATGGTACACTGGCCGCCCATGTGGCGGCCTGTTTGTCTGGCTTGATTGCCGTCCCGGCCTGAGCCAAACCCGTCTGAGCCAAACCAGTGTGAGAGTGTGACGCCTTGAAACTACAGCAATTGAAGTATTTGATCGCGATCCGGGACCACAACCTCAATGTGTCCGTGGCTTCCGATGCGCTCTTCACCAGTCAGCCGGGGGTCAGCAAACAGATTGGCCTGCTGGAGAGCGAGCTGGGAGTGCGGATTTTCGAGCGCCGTGGCAAGCACCTGCACCGCATTACGCCGGTGGGGGAAGAGATCATCAAGTGTGCCGAGGCGATGCTCAATATCGAGAGCAAGATTAAGGCGATCTCCCGCGAGTATCTGGACCCGACCGTGGGCACCCTCAATATTCACACCACCCACACCATAGCCCGCTATCTGCTGCCCAAATCGGTTACCTACTTCACCAAGAAGTACCCCAAGATCTCGTTCCACCTTCATCCGGTGATGTCGGCGAGCAAGGAACAGATCAGCAAGGGCTACTCCGATTTTTCCATCGTTGCCCACGAGATTGGCTTCGACAAGGAGCTGATTGCGCTGCCCGCCTACCTCTGGACTCTCTCGCTGGTGGTGCCGCAGGATCACCCGCTGGCCAAGGTGAAGAAGCCGACCCTGGAGCAGCTCTGTCACTACCCCATCCTCAGTTACGAGAGTGGCGCCACTGGCCGTCAGGTGCAGGACGAGGTATTCCATGCCGCCGGTCTCACCCCGAGCTACTACATGACGGTGATGGACGCCGGGGTGATCAAGCGCTACGTGGAGCTGGGCTTTGGCATCGGCATCATCTCCTCGCTGGTGGCCAACGACACCGACAGCCCCGGGCTGGTCTCCATCAATCTGGAGCACCTGTTCAAGCCCTGTCCGGCGCAGATCTGTTTCAGCAAGAGCATCCTGCTGCAGAACTATATGTATGACTTCATCAGCTCCTTCTCGCCCCACCTCACCAAGGAGGTGATCCAGAGCGTGATGCAGCAGCCGACCCAGGCGCGCATCGACGAGCTGCTGGCCGGGGTGGAGCTGCCCATCTATTGATCCCGATCGGATTCCCGATCGCTGCCGGTTGTCTCTTCTGTCAGGCTGGGCTCTACTCGGGGTTCAGCCTGTCTCTTTTGGGCTATCTCCATCGTCTGAGGTCTCTATGTCCCGCATTCTGCTGCTTGCCAATCTCAACTGTGATCATGTGCTCTCCCTCTCCGAACCGCTGGTGGCGGGGGCCCGGCTGCAATATGTGGATCAGGGGCGCAGGCTGGGCGGTGGCGCGGCCAACACCGGCATCGGGCTGGTGTGGGCGGGTCACGAGGTGACCATCGCCTCCCGTATCGGGCTGGACGAGACCGGCGACTGGCTGCTGGAGCAGGCGGCCGGTTACGGGCTGGATTGCAGCCATGTGGAGCGCTTTGGCGGCGAGACCGGCGAGCTGCTCATTCTGGTGGACTCCACCGGCGAGCGCACCATACTGCGCCGCCCGCGGCGTCCCGACCTGCCCGGCGATCTGCCGCTGGATGGGGTGGATTGCCTCTATGTGAACTATCCCGGCACCGCCATCATCAGCTACATGCGCCAGATGCTCGGCAAGAGCTTCGTGGTAGCTCAGTATCCCAAGGGCGGCCAAGCGCGCCGCCCCTGTCATGTGCTGGTGGCCTCCCGCTCCGATCTCGGTGAGGTGAGCGACCCCTGGCAACATGCCCGTCAGCTGGCGGGGGAGCAGCTCGAATGGCTGGTGCTGACCGAAGGGAAGGCGGGCGCCGTGGCCATCCACGGCGATGAGCAGATCCGGGTCGCTGCCCGGCCGGTCTCGGTGGTCGATACAACGGGGGCGGGAGATGCTTTCGCCGGCGGATTGATCCACGGTCTGGCGCGGGGCATGGCCATCAAGGATGCGTTGCAGTGTGCGGTGGACTGGGGGGCGTTTGCCGTCGCCTCCGAGAGCTCCATTCCCTCGGTCGCCCTGAAAAACTGGTTGAAACAACCCCACTGAACCACCTCTTTGACGGTCGATTGAGGGGCGGTTTGCGGGCCATATGGCTGCTGGTCGAAGGGGCTTGGCGAGGGGGACTATTCGGTAGATTTACCCGCCATAAAGCGGGCAAACGCCGGGCTAACCCGGCAAGTTTGCGATCAATCAAAGAAAGTGTCGATTTATGTGCATCTTCATCGACACCCGGTTGTGCTGCTCTTAACCTGTCACTCCGCAACTCAGATTAAGAGACAGGCCCCCCTCTGGCAAACCAATGGGCAAACAGAGGCAAACCGGTTGTCTCCTGCCTCTTAGCTCAATGTTGTCGTCCTGATTTCTGGCTTGTAGTAAGAGGCAAGTGCGACCATGCAACTGACACGATTTACCGACTACGCCCTGCGTACCCTGACCTTCCTGGCGGTTCAGCCGGGGGATCGTCTGTCGACCATTACCGAAGTGGCCGATACCTTCGGCATCTCTCGCAACCACGTGGTCAAAATTGTGCACCAGCTTGGCATCAAGGGGTACATCGAGACGGTACGTGGCAAGCACGGTGGTATTCGCCTCGGTCGCTCTGCGGTCTCCATCAATTTGCGGGATGTGGTGATGGACATGGAGCATGTGCTCTGTCCGGTCGATTGCAAGCGCGAGAACTGCCGTCTCTCCGGCGGCTGCCGCATTCAGGGCATTCTGCGCCGCGCCATGAACGCCTTCCTCGAAGTGCTGGGTGAGTACACTCTGGCTGATGCGGTGCGCGATCCTAACCGTCTCTGCCACCTGCTGGGTATCGAGCAAGAGACTATTGTGACCATGGCCTGACGGGGCGCGGAATATTGAACAAGATGTGAAAGGGGCCTGATGGCCCCTTTTGCTTTTGTACGCAGGTGGTTTTTAGCGACTGCCTGGCTGGCGGATCAGGGTGATGGCGCCGTGCAGGCAGGCGAGGCCGCAGGCACCGCAGCCATTGCAGGCATCCATATTGACGTTGATGCCGTCGGCCGTGGCCTTGATCGCCTGTTGTGGGCAGGCATCTTCACAGAGCAGGCAGTAGAAGCCCTGCCGTGCCTGACAGCTCTCTTCAATCTGCACCCGGGTCTGCACCTGCCGACCCAGTTGCAGGTCGAGGGCGCCGGTGGGACAGGCTCTGGCGCAGCTGCCGCAGTAGCTGCACTGGCCGCAGGCGAGATCGAGCACCGGGGTACCGGCGATGGGGCTCCCCTCGTACTCCTCCTGGGTGGCCGGTTTGAGCAGACCACGCGGGCAGGCCTTGAAACACTCGCCACAGCGGGTGCAGAGGGAGAGGTACTGGGACTCCTCGATGGCCCACGGCGGGCGCGCTTCATGGCAAACCACGGCGGGCTTGCGGGAAGCTTGCCAACCTTGTGTCAGCCAACGGAGGAAATAGTGAGTCATGCTCGCCCCTGATACCTATTAGGGGTTAATTTTATCGAAGTTTCGGGAAGCAGGCCAGAGAATAGCGGCTGTCAGGATCGCAAGCACAGTTGCCCTTGTGTAAGCTAGGCGGGTCTTATTACGTGGTTGAATGAAAACATATGTGGCTATTTCTCTGGCGTGCGTCCCTGCTCTATGTCTTTCCCCTGCTGATGTGGGCCTACTGCCGCATCAAGGATATCGAGTTCGCCGAGCTTGATACCGGCGTCAACACCCACAAGTGGGTGGTGCTGGCCGCCTACCTTATCTACGTGGTGCTCTGGATCCTGGTTAACCGCTATCTCGAACTCTTCCTGCGTCAGCGGAGCCGCAAATGATCGACCCCGGGCTCTGGGGGATCTTGTTGCCCACCGCTGTGCTGGCCCTCGGGCTTGGCTGGCTGATCGGGCGACGGGCCGCCACGGCGCAGGCTCAGGAGCTGATGCTGGTGCAGGAGCGCCATCAGGCGCTACAGGATCGCTTCGACGAGTTGCAGGATGAGCGGATACAGGGTCAGCAGAAGCTGGATCAGCAGCAGACCCTGCTGATCAAGCTCACCGCCCGCCTCAAGGATGCGGAAGCGACCCTGCGCAGCGAGCGGCTTGCCGCCGCCGAGAAGCTGCAGCTGCAACAGGAGGCGGAGCAGCGCCTCAGCCAGCAGTTCGAGAATCTCGCCAACCGGATCTTCGAGCAAAACTCCGGCAACTTCCGCGAATTGAACCAGAACAGCCTCGATCTGCTGCTCACGCCACTCAAGGAGCAGCTCGAGGGTTTTCGCCGTCAGGTAGGCGAGACTCACGCGCAGGAGACGGCCCAGCGCCACAGCCTCAAGTTCGAGCTGGAGCGTCTCGCCGAGCTCAACGCCCGCATGACCGAAGAGGCGGCGGCACTGACCCGCGCCCTCAAGGGTGACAGCAAGCAGCAGGGCAACTGGGGCGAGGTGGTGCTGGCGCGCATCCTCAGCGAATGCGGCTTGCGCGAGGGCCACGAGTACCACACCCAGGTCAATATCGAGGTAGAGAAGGGCAAGCGCTACCAGCCCGACGTGATTGTCCACCTGCCGCAGGAGAAGGACATCATCATCGACGCCAAGGTGTCGCTGACCGCCTACGAACGCTGGTACAACGCCGATGACGAGCTGGAGAAGGCGGTGGCGCTCAAGGAGCACGTCGCCTCGGTGCGCAACCATATCCGCGAGCTGGGTCGCAAGGATTACCAGCAGCTGCCCGGGGTGCGTACCCTCGACTATGTGCTGATGTTCGTGGCGGTGGAGCCCGCCTTCCTCACCGCGATGGAGGCCGATCCTTCGCTGGTACGTTACGGTCTCGACAACAACATCCTGCTGGTGAGCCCCACCAACCTGATGGTGGCGCTGCGCACCATCGAGAACCTGTGGCGCTACGAGCGGCAGAACCAGAATGCTCGCCAGATTGCCGAACGGGCCGGTCGCCTCTACGAAAAGCTGCGGCTGTTTGTCGAGGAGATGCAGCAGATGGGCGGCAGCCTGCACAAGGCGCAGGAGAGCTACGACAAGGCGATGGGACGGCTGGTCAACGGCCGTGGCAACCTGATTGCCCAGGTCGAGCGTTTCCGCGAGCTGGGGGTGGAGGTGACCAAGAGTCTGCCCGAGCCGCTGGTGGAGCGGGCGCTGGAGCGCGACAAGGAGCGGGAGTAGTTAGCCTGATCCGGCTTGTCAGCAAAAGGCCCAAACCCGGTTTGGGCCTTTTACTATCTACCGTTTGCCCATCATCAGAAAGCTGAACCGCAAACGGCCCACCGAAGTGGGCCGTTTTTATTTGCAATACCGATGTTAATCAGCGGCTGGCGACGCGGGCGCTCAGTTCGGCTTTCTCGCTATCGCTCAGGAAGGCCAGGGTCAGGCCATTCTGCTGGGCGGTGCGGATCTCGCTCGCGGTCATGCCCGCGGCCGGGGCGGCCACTTCATATTCGTGGGGCAGATCGATGCCTTCCACCGCCGGGTCGTCGGTGTTGAGGCAGGCCAGCACGCCGGCAGCCAGGAACTGGCGGATCGGGTGTTCGGTCAGGCTCGCCACCGTGGTGGTCTGGACGTTGGAGGTGAGGCAGGACTCGATGCCGATGCGGTGCTCGGCCAGATAGGCCATCAGGGCCGGGTCCTGAATCGCTTTGACGCCGTGGCCGATACGCTCGGCGCCCAGCTCGCGAATGGCCTGCCACATGCTCTCGGGGCCAGCGGCTTCACCGGCGTGTACGGTGACGCGCATGCCTGCATCGCGCACCTTGCGGAAGTGGTCGACAAAGAGTTCGCCTGGGAAACCCAGCTCGTCACCGGCCAGATCGATGGCGACCAGCTTGTCGCGGTGAGCCAGACAGGCGGCCAGCTCCTGATTGCACTGCTCGGTGCCGAAGGTGCGGCTCATGATGCCGATCAGGTTGGTCTTGATACCGAAATCGCGGCTGCCCGCGGCCACGCCGTCGATGATGGCTTCCACCACGCCCTGCGGGTGCAGCTTGTGGGTCATGGCCATATAGGCCGGGCTGAAGCGCAGCTCGGCATAGTCGATACCGGCGCGCAGCAGATCTTCCACGTTCTCGTAGGCGACCCGGCGGCAGGCGTCATAGTCAGCCAGCACGGCCACGCCCCAATCCAGCTTCTTCAAAAAGGCAACCAGACTCGGCTCGTTCTCGACGATCTGCACGTGGGGACGCAGGGCTTCCAGCTCGAAGGCGGGCAGCTGGATATTGTGTTGGCGACCCAGCTCGAGGATGGTTTGCGGGCGGATGTTGCCGTCCAGATGGCGGTGCAGGTCGGTCAGGGGGATAGATCTGTCAATCATGGGGGCGCCCTCGTCGAGTCAGGTTTGAAAGCCTGCCATTCTAGGCGGGGCTTTCAAAAAAGATACCCCGTTTATGGTTAAACGGGGTTCTGGCGGACGGTGATTTGTCAGGGCGTGATGGGAATCGTTTTTCCCAGGGACTCAGGAGAGATCGAGTTCCTTCAGCTTGCGGGTCAGGGTGTTGCGACCCCAGCCAAGCAGGCGCGCCGCCTCCTGCTTGTGGCCATGGGTGTGTTCTAGTGCCGTTTCCAGCATGATCCGCTCGAACTGGGGCATGGCATCGGCCAGGATGTCTGTCTCTCCCAGCGCCAACTTGCTGGCCACCCACTCCTGCAACTGCTGCTGCCAGCAACCTGGCATCGCCGGTTGGCCCGGTTCGGCGTTGTGGGTGATGGGGGTGAGCAGCTCGGCAGGCAGGTCGCCGACCAGCACTTCTTGCCCCGAAGCCATCACGGTAAGCCAGCGGCAGACGTTCTCCAGCTGGCGCACGTTGCCCGGCCAGGGCAGGCGGCTGATATAGGCCTGGGTATCGGGGTGCAGGCTCTTGGCCTCGACGTTCAGCTCTTTGGCTGCGCGCAACAGGAAGTGACGGGCCAGCTGGGGAATATCCTCACGGCGCTCCTTGAGAGCGGGGATGTGGATGCGGATGACGTTGAGGCGGTGGAACAGATCCTCGCGAAACTCGCCATCGGCGACCCGTTTCTCCAGATTCTGGTGGGTGGCGGCGATGATCCGTACATCCACCTGCACCGGCTGGTGGCCGCCGACTCGATAGAACTGGCCATCGGCCAAGACCCGTAGCAGCCGGGTCTGCACATCCAGCGGCATGTCGCCGATCTCGTCGAGAAACAGGGTGCCGCCGTCGGCCTGCTCGAAGCGGCCATGGCGGATGTTGTTGGCGCCGGTGAAGGCCCCCTTCTCGTGACCGAACAGTTCCGATTCGATGAGATCTTTCGGAATGGCAGCCATGTTGAGGGCGATAAAGTTCTTGTGGGCGCGCGGGCTGTGCTTGTGCAGCGCATGGGCGACCAGCTCCTTGCCGGTACCGCTCTGACCGTTGATCAACACAGATATGCTGGAACGCGAGAGACGGCCGATGGCGCGGAACACCTCCTGCATCGCCGGTGCTTCACCGATGATCTCGGGAGTGGCGGTGGCTTCTTGCTGGCGAGACTTGCGCTTGGTGCGCTGCTCCTTGAGATGATTCTCGGCGCGGCGTACCAAGGTCACGGCTTCGTCGATGTCGAACGGTTTGGGCAGGTACTCGAAGGCGCCGCGCTGGTAGGCGTTGACCGCGCTGTCGAGATCCGAGTGGGCGGTCATGATGATGATGGGCAGATCGGCCTGACGGCGGTGGATCTGCTCCAGCAGGCTCAAACCATCGATGCCGGGCATCCGGATATCGGAGAGGATCACATCGGGCGAGCGCAGCTCAAGGGCGTGCAGCAGGGCTTCGCCATCGGCAAAGCTCTCGCAGTTGAAGCCTTCGCTGCCGAGAGTGCGCTCCAGCACCCAGCGGATAGAACTGTCGTCATCGACGATCCACACTTTGGCGGTCATGGGGTTCCCTTACTTGCGAAGCGGTAGAAAAATGGTGAATTCGGTGTGACCCGGCCAGCTGATGCAGTCAATCCGCCCCTTGTGCTGGTCGATCAGGTTCTGGGCGATGGAAAGGCCGAGCCCGGTTCCCCCCTCTTTGCCGGTGATCATCGGGTAGAACAGGGTGTCGCGAATGGCGTCGGGAATGCCGGGGCCGTTGTCGATGATCTTGATCTCCGCTGCCAGCCGGTAACGCTGGCCGTGGATGGTGATCTGGAACGCGGTGCGGGTCTTGATACGGATAAGCCCAGTCTGATCGCCGAGTGCTTCGGCGGCATTGCGCACTATGTTGAGAAACGCCTGCTGCAGCTGATCCGGCTCCATCTCGAATTCGGGGATGCTGGGGTCGTAATCCCGTTCGATGCGCACCGTCGGTGGTAGCTCCAGCTCCACCAGTCGGCGTACCTGCTCCAGCACCGAATGGACATTGTGCATCTGGTGACGGCCGGGGCGCTGGGGGCCGAGCAGCCGATCGACCAGTACCCGCAGCCGATCGGCCTGTTCGATGATGATGCCGGTATATTCGCGCAGCGCCGGATCCGGCAGCTCTTTTTGCAGCAACTGGGCCGCGCCGCGCAGGCCGCCGAGGGGATTCTTGATTTCGTGGGCCAGCCCGCGCACCAGCTCCTTGGCCGCCAGCTGCTGGGCATGTTGCTGCTGTTCCTGACTGATCTTCTTCTGCTGGTCGATCTTGCGCAGCTCCACCACCAGCAGACGTTGTTCGTGGTCGGCCATCGGGGTGGCGCTCAGCTCCACCAGTCGCGGTTCTCCCTCTACCACCAGAGTCACTTCGCTATCGGTAAAGCCTTGCCCTGACACGAGGCACTGCTTGAGCCGCTGCAAATCGAGGGAGATATGTTCCAGTAGATGGGGCAGTTCGATGCCGATCAGCCGGCGTTCACTGAGAGAGAGCAGCTGTTCAGCCGCCGGGTTGACGAACTGGATGCAGAGCCGCTCATCCATCAGGATCACGGCGGTCAGCAAATTATCCAAGAGTGTTTTGGCGTTGTCCGAGCGGGTTGGCACAGGTTTCTCCCTAAAACGGTGCTACACACCTGTCATGCACCGATATGGTGCATAGAGTTTACCCGCATCGGTGCGCTATATCACCCCTAGTCGGCTTTGGGGGTGGGTTTGGGAGCCGGCGTCACGCTCGCTCTATGCAGGTAAAAGGTGACTGCACTGGATTTAGCAAGGATCGTACCGTCTTTGGCGAGCAGCTCGAGCTGAGCCTCGTGGGCGCCGCGATCGACGTTTTCGACGCGGACAGAGAGGCTGTTGCTGACGATGGGGGCGGCTTTGCCATCCAGGGTCAGGCGCACATCATACTGGGTCGGAGGTTTGGGGCTGATGGTGCCCTGAAAGACGATGTTGCCTGTGTTGTCGCGCAGGGTGCTGCCCTGTTCCGGGGAGAGCAGTTCGATGGTCAGCTTGGCCGCCTCTTTCTCTTTCTTGGCATCGGCGCCAGTCAGGCTGTTGAAGTTATCCACCTGCACCGATCTGGGCGCGCTGCTGCCCAGCAGCGGGGCGACCCGCAGATCGACCTCTTTGGCGTTTTTGCCGGGTGGTGGCGCATCCGAGTAGTGGGTGATGCCATTGCCATCGACCCAGGAGTAGACCTTGGCCGCGTCCGCACCGAACGAGGTCAGCAACAGGAGGCCGAGCACCCCTATGCCATGCTTGTTGTTCATCCATCTCTCCTTGACGGTATTTTGCTTAATCCTATCAGAGAAAAAACCCGCCAGATGGCGGGTTTTGTCACGATTAAGCAAGCTGACCAGATTTAAACGGCCAGTCTGCTGAGACTTAGACGGAGTAGTACAGTTCGAACTCCAGCGGGTGCGGGGTCATGCGCACACGGTCAACATCCTGCTGTTTCAGTTCCAGATAGGAGTTGATGAAGTCATCGCTGAACACGCCGCCACGGGTCAGGAACTCGCGGTCAGCATCCAGAGCGGCCAGTGCTTCGTCCAGAGAACCGGCAACGGTCGGCACTTCTGCGGCTTCTTCTGGCGGCAGGTCATACAAGTTCTTGTCCATGGCATCGCCCGGATGGATCTTGTTGATGATACCGTCCAGACCGGCCATCAGCTGGGCAGCGAAGGCCAGGTACGGGTTGGCAGCCGGATCCGGGAAGCGCACTTCGATACGACGGGCTTTCGGGCTCGGTACCACCGGGATACGGATGGAGGCAGAGCGGTTGCGGGCAGAGTAAGCCAGCATGACCGGTGCTTCATAACCCGGAACCAGACGCTTGTAGGAGTTGGTGGTCGGGTTGGCGAAGGCGTTGATGGCCTTGGCGTGCTTGATGATACCGCCGATGTAGTGCAGCGCCATCTCGGACAGACCGCCATACAGGTCGCCAGCGAACAGGTTGACGCCGTTCTTGGCCAGGGACTGGTGGCAGTGCATGCCGGAGCCGTTGTCACCGAACATGGGTTTCGGCATGAAGGTAACGGTCTTGTTGTAGGCGTGGGCCACGTTGTGGATCACGTACTTCAGTACCTGTACTTCATCAGCTTTCAGCGTAAGAGTGTTGAAGCGGGTAGCGATCTCGTTCTGACCGGCAGTGGCCACTTCGTGGTGGTGAGCTTCAACGACCTGGCCCATCTCTTCCAGCACCAGACACATGGCGGCGCGGATATCCTGGGAAGAGTCGACCGGTGCAACCGGGAAGTAACCGCCTTTCACGAACGGACGGTGACCCTTGTTGCCATGCTCATAGGCAGTGCCGGAGTTCCATGCAGCTTCTTCAGATTCGATTTTCACGAAGCTGTGGCCCATGGTGTTGGAGAAAGTAATGTTGTCGAACATGAAGAATTCCGGCTCCGGCCCGAACAGCACGGTGTCAGCGATGCCGCTGGACTTCAGGAAATCTTCTGCACGCTTGGCGATGGAGCGCGGATCGCGGTCGTAGCCCTGCATGGTGGCAGGCTCCAGTACGTCACAAACGATGTTCAGGGTGGTCTCTTCGGTGAACGGGTCCAGCTTGGCGGAGGCTGCGTCCGGCATCAGTACCATGTCGGATTCGTTGATGCCCTTCCAGCCGCCGATGGAGGAACCATCGAACATCTTGCCGTCTTCGAAGAAATCTTCATCAACCTGGTGAGCAGGGATGGATACATGCTGCTCTTTACCCTTGGTGTCGGTAAAGCGCAGATCAACAAACTTGACTTCGTGTTCCTGGATCAGGGCCAAAACGTTCTGGGCTGACATGCTAAGTAACCTCCGGTGTTAAAACTCTCTGGGTGAATGCGTCGTCGTATTCACATAAGCCAGTATCGTGCCAAGTTTGTGACAGCTTGATTTCAGGGCAATCTCGCTGAAGAGGCTCCCCAAAATCAGGCGATCTCGACTCGCGTTGCATCAATTTAGTGCGATGGTGGATCGTTTTGGTGCACTGTAATGGTGCGCGAAATACGGTCACCGCCCATCTAAGCAGGGTTTGTCAGAGAGGTCTATGATCCAGATCTGTTGTTATGCGCGAATGTACTGCAATTCTGCTAGGCAGATCACAAAGGCAAGAGTACAATTAGCGCCCAATTTTACCCGGTGATTGAGGCGAGAATGTTAGAGAATTTACGCAATATTGCGATTATTGCGCACGTTGACCACGGCAAAACGACTCTGGTTGATAAGCTGCTGCAGCAGTCCGGCACCCTGGACCGCTCCACGGAAGGCCAGGAACGGATCATGGACTCCAATGATCTGGAACGGGAACGTGGCATCACCATTCTCGCCAAGAACACTGCGATCCGCTGGAATGACTACCGCATCAACATCGTTGATACCCCGGGTCACGCCGACTTCGGTGGTGAAGTAGAGCGCGTACTGTCCATGGTTGACTCCGTGCTGCTGCTGGTTGACGCCGTAGACGGCCCGATGCCGCAAACCCGTTTCGTGACTCAGAAAGCGTTCGCTCAGGGTCTGAAGCCGATCGTGGTCATCAACAAGGTTGACCGTCCGGGTGCTCGTCCTGACTGGGTAATGGATCAGGTATTCGACCTGTTCGACAACCTGGGCGCGACTGACGAACAGCTGGATTTCAAAGTTGTTTACGCCTCTGCACTGAACGGTTGGGCCACCATGGATCAGGACGTCGAGTCCGAGAACATGGAGCCGCTGTTCCAGGCCATCGTTGACAACGTTGAAGCGCCGAAGGCTGATGCCGAAGGTGGTTTCCAGATGCAGATCTCCCAGCTGGACTACAACTCCTACGTGGGCGTTATCGGTATCGGCCGTATCACCCGTGGTCGCGTCAAGACCAACCAGCAAGTCACCATCGTTGGTGCTGACGGCAAGACCCGTAACGGTAAAGTCGGTCAGGTGCTGGGTTATCTGGGTCTGTCCCGTACTGAAGTTACCGACGCGCAAGCGGGTGACATCATCGCTATCACCGGTCTGGGCGAGCTGAAAATCTCCGACACCATCTGTGACAACGGTGCCGTTGAAGCCCTGCCGCCGCTCTCCGTTGACGAGCCGACCGTGAACATGACCTTCCAGGTCAACACCTCACCGTTCGCCGGTAAAGAGGGCAAGTTCGTGACCTCCCGTAACATTCTGGAGCGTCTGAACCAGGAGCTGGTCCACAACGTGGCCCTGCGCGTGGAAGAGACCGATGATCCGGACAAGTTCCGTGTATCCGGTCGTGGTGAGCTGCACCTCTCCATCCTGATCGAAAACATGCGTCGCGAAGGTTACGAACTGGCTGTGTCCCGTCCGGAAGTAATCCTGCGTACCGTTGATGGCGTTCTGCAAGAACCGTTCGAAACCGTAACTGTGGACGTTGAAGAAGCGCACCAGGGTTCCGTGATGGAGCAACTGGGTCTGCGTAAAGGCGAAATGACCAACATGACCCCGGATGGCAAGGGTCGTGTCCGTCTGGACTTCATGATCCCGAGCCGTGGCCTGATCGGTTTCCAGACCGAATTCATGACCATGACCTCAGGTACCGGTCTGCTGTACCACACCTTCGACCACTACGGTCCGCACAAGGGTGGCAGCATCGGCGAGCGTCAGAATGGCGTGCTGATCTCCAACGCTACCGGTAAAGCACTGACTTACGCCCTGTTCGGTCTGCAAGACCGTGGTCGTCTGTTCATCGGTCACGCGACCGAAGTGTACGAAGGCCAGGTGATCGGTATTCACTCCCGTTCCAACGACCTGACTGTTAACTGCCTGAAAGGCAAGCAGCTGACCAACATGCGTGCCTCCGGTACCGACGAAGCTCAAGTGCTGACTCCGCCGATCCGCATGACTCTGGAACAGGCTCTCGAGTTCATCGATAACGACGAACTGGTAGAAGTGACTCCGAAGAACATCCGTATCCGCAAGAAATTGCTGACCGAGCTGGATCGCAAGCGCTCTGGCCGTGGTTAATGCCATGTGCTGAGCCTCGGCAGCCTTCGTGGCCGCTGACGGTTCACTGATAAACGGACCCAAACCTTTGGTTTGGGTCCGTTTTTTTATGCTTGTGATCCGCTCTGGCCATCCTGATGAGCTCGTTCAGGCCATCCGGTAATGGGGCTGATGAGCGTTGAGCGAAGGTCGTGGGGGTGGGTGAGATAAAAAAGCCGCAGCGGATGAACGCTGCGGCTTTTTGCTGGCTTGCAGTAAGGGGTTACTGGCGCCAGAAGGAGGGGAAGAAGAGCACGGCGACCGTCAGGATCTCCAGTCGTCCCAGCAGCATGCCGAATGACAAAAGCCATTTGGCCGATTCCGGCAGGCTGGCAAAGTTGGTGCTGGGGCCGACCACCGGGCCCATGCCCGGGCCGACGTTGGCGACCGCCGTGATGGAGCTGGAGATAGCCGTCAGGGGGTCAAGCCCGATGGCGCCCAACAGTGCAGCTATCACCAGAATGATGGCGAAGTAGGCCAGTACGAAGGAGATCATCGAGCGGATGATGGCGTCATTGACCGTCCGGCCGTTGTACTTCTGCGGGAATACGGCAGAGGGGTGCATCAGCTGGCGCATCTGCTTTCTGAACAGGGCGAATGCCACCTGTACCCGGAAGATCTTGAGACCACCCGCAGTGGAGCCTGAACAGGCCCCAAGAGCCAGCAGCACGATGAAGACGATGCTGGCGAGCGGCCCCCAGGTGCCAAAGTCACCAAGGCCGTAGCCGGTGGTGGTGAGCACCGAGACGATGTTGAAGCAGCTGATGCGCAGGGCATCCCAGAAGCCGAACAGGTCTCTCTCCCACAGATAGAAGGTCATGATGACGGTGACCCAGACCACCAGCCAGAAGAAGCCGCGCACCTGGGCATCCTTGAACAGGCTGTTGTCCCTGTGGTTGAGGCTCTGCACATAGAGCAGGAAGGGCAGGCCACCGAGGAACATGAACAGGGTGCCAATCCAGTGTGCCGAGTTGGAGAAGTGGGACATGGATTGATCGGAGGTGGAGTAGCCGCCGGTACTGAGAGTGGTCATGGCGTGGTTGATCGCTTCGAACATGTTCATGCCGCTGGCCCAGTAGGCCATGAAGCAGAGCATGGAGAGCACCAGATAGACCACGACGATGTTGTTGGCGACTGTCTTGGCACGCGGGGCGCTTTTGTCCGACCAGTCCGAGCTCTCGGTCTGGAACAGCTTCATGCCGCCGACGTTGAGGTAGGGCAGCACGGCTACCGCCATCACGATAAAGCCTACTCCACCCAACCACTGCAGGATGGAACGCCACAACAGGATGCTGTGGGCCATGTTGTCGAGGCCGGAGAGCACGGTGGAGCCCGTGGTGGTCACCCCCGACATGGTCTCGAAATAGGCATCGGTGAAGTTGATGTGGGTGATAAAGACAAAGGGCAGGGCGCCGAAGGCGCAGGCCACCACCCAGACCGAGGTGGTGAGCAGGAACATCTCCCGCACCCCCAGATGAAACTCCGCTTTGCGGCCGTAGTGGAGGCATAGCAGGGCGGCGCCGTGGGTGATGAGCACGGACTTGAGAAACTCGACAAATCCCTCTGACCCGGTGAGCAGTGCCAGCAAGGTGGGCAGCCACATGAAGAGCGCCAGCTTGGAGAGCACCAGCCCGAGGGTGAAGATAATGGGACGCAGCTTGATCATGTTCGATAACCTGGTCGTTGATTAACAAAAGACCCGGACCATCCCCTTGGGGGAGCTGAGCCGGGTCTGGTTTGACAGCCTGTGCGCATGAAGACGTTACAGGAAGAAGGGGCTTGGCTGGAACAGCCGCTCCACTTCCGGGATGTACTTCTTGTCCACCAGGAACATGACCACGTGGTCATCCTGCTGGATTTTGGTGCGATCGTGTGCGATCAGTACCTCATCCCCGCGCACTACGGCACCGATAGTGGTACCCGGCGGCAGCTTGAGCTCGCCCACCGTCTTGCCGACCACCTTGGAGGTGTTCTCGTCACCGTGGGCAATCGCCTCGATCGCCTCGGCCGCGCCGCGGCGCAGACTGTATACGTTGGCGATATCGGCTCGGCGCACATGGGTCAACAGGGCCGAGATGGTGGCTTGCTGGGGCGAGATGGCGATATCGATAGAGCCACCCTGCACCAGATCCACGTAGGCGCCGCGCTGGATCAGCACCATGGTCTTCTTGGCGCCCATCTTCTTGGCGAGCAGCGCCGACATGATGTTGGCCTCATCCTCGTTGGTCACGGCGATGAAGACGTCGATCTGGTCGATGTGCTCCTCGGCCAGCAGCTCCTGATCCGCCGCATCGCCGCAGAAGACGATGGTGTTCTCCAGCAGTTCGGAGAGCTGCTCCGCCCGCTTCTGGTTGCGCTCGATGAGCTTGACGCTGTAGCGCTTTTCCAGCTGGCGGGCGAGACCAGCGCCGATGTTGCCGCCACCGACGATCATGATGCGGCGGTAGGGGCTCTCTAGGCGCTGCAGCTCCGACATCACGGCACGGATATGGCCCGCGGCGGCGACGAAGAAGACCTCGTCATCCGCTTCGATGATGGTGGTGCCTTGCGGACGGATCGGGCGGCCCTGACGGAAGATGGCCGCTACCCGGGTCTCGATGTTGGGCATGTGCTCGCGCAGGGTGGAGAGGGCGTTGCCCACCAGCGGGCCGCCGTAGTAGGCCTTGACGGCTACCAGACCGACACGGCCACCTGCAAAATCAACCACTTGCAGGGCACCCGGATATTCGATCAGGCGGCGCACATAGTCGGTCACCAGCTGCTCCGGCGCGATCAGGTGATCCACCGGCACCGATTCCGGCAGGAACAGGCGATCCCGCTCGGTCAGATAGGCTGGCGAGCGGATCCGTGCCACTTTGTTCGGGGTGTTGAACAGGGAGTAGGCAACCTGACAGGCGATCATATTGGTCTCGTCACTGTTGGTGACGGCGACCAGCATGTCGGCATCCTGAGCCCCCGCTTCGCGCAGCACCTTGGGGTGAGCGCCGTGACCGTTGACCACCCGCAGGTCAAACTTGTCCTGCAGTTCGCGCAGGCGTTCGCTGTCGGTGTCGACGATGGTGATGTCGTTGTTCTCCCCGGCCAGGTTCTCGGCCAGAGTGCCGCCGACCTGGCCGGCTCCCAAAATGATGATTTTCATAGGGAACGTCTACTCACGTTGAGGCTGTAAAGGGGAGCGCCAGAACGGAGCTGGCGGCTCTCCCGAATGAGGTTTGTCATGCCCGGCTCAGAGCTTGACCAGTTTGGTGTAGTAGAAGCCATCCATTTCGGCTTCACCCGGCAGGAACTGGCGACCCGGGCAGTCCGGGGTGTCCTGTTCGTGCAACGGTACCAATTTGGCATCTTTGGTCGCGGCAAGGAAGGCGCGGATCTGTTCGCGGTTCTCTTCCGGCAGGACGGAGCAGGTAGCGTAGAGCAGGGTGCCGCCGCTTTTCAGCTTGCCCCAGAGGGCATTGAGAATGCGGCGCTGCAGCTCGGCCAGCTCGCGAATGTCCTGATCACGGCGCAGCCACTTGATGTCTGGGTGGCGGCGGATGACGCCGGTGGCGGAGCAGGGTGCATCCAGCAGGATGCGGTCGAACTGGCCCTCCGGCCACCACTGTTCCGGCGCCGCCGCATCGCCATGGATCACCTTGGCGGTGAGGCCGATACGGTCCAGGTTCTCCTGCACCCGCTTGAGGCGGTTTTCGTCGGCATCGACGGCAACCACGCCAGCCAGCTTGGGCTGACGCTCCAGCAGGTGGGCAGTCTTGCCGCCGGGGGCCGCGCAGGCATCCAGCACCCACTCGCCCGGTTGCGGGTCGAGCAGTGCCGCGGCCTGCTGTGCTGCACCATCCTGTACTGAGCAGTCACCGACCTCGAAGCCGGGCAGCTTGGTCACATCACAAGGACGCTCCAGCAGGATGCAATCCTCACCCTCTTCACCGGCCACGGCATTGATGCCGGCTTCGGTCATGCGAGCCAGCATGGCATCGCGGCTCTGGCGCTGGCTGTTGTTGCGGATCCACATGGGGGGGCGCTGGTTGTTCGCCTCCATGATGAATTCCCACTCATCGTGATAGGCCTGACGCAGGCGCTTGGTGAGCCACTCCGGATGACCGAGGCGAATGCTGGGAACGCGGTCGATACGCAGCAGAATGACTTCTGCGCTGCGCTGGAAGTTGCGCAGCACGCCGTTGATGAGGCCACGCAGGGAGGTGCCCTTGAGCAGTTTGACGGCGTTGACGGTCTCGGCCACCGCGGCGTGAGCCGGAATGCGGGTGTAGATGAGCTGATAGAGACCGACCAGGATGAGGTAGTGGAAAATGCGGCTCTTGTTCTTGAGCGGTTTGTCCATCATCTCGTTGACTGCCGCATCGAGGCGGGGCAGCCAGCGCAGGGTACCGTAGCAGAGTTCTTGCAGGAGAGCGCGATCACGGGGCGCAACCTTCTCCTGGGCAGCAGGCAGAACAGCGGAGAGGGATTGACCCTGATCCAGCACCTGTTGAATAACGAGAGCGGCCTGTGCACGTGTTTTCATAGAGTTACCTTAGATGCGCAAGTCGGGGCCTGGGCCCCGCTTGTGTCAATTCAATCCAGTTCAATTCAATTGCGTGCCGGGTTCAAACCAGTCGCGGCGAGAGTTGAGCAGATCCGAAACGGACATCGCCTTCTTGCCGGGCGGTTGCAGGGTCAGCAGGCGCAGTACCCCTTTGCCGGTAGCGATATCGATCCCCTGCTTGTCGGCCTTGAGCAGGGTGCCGGCGGGTTGGCTGTGGTCGCTGTCAATGACGGCGGCTTGCCATACCTTGACGGTCTGGTCAGCCACTTCAAACCAGCTGATGGGCCAGGGGTTGAACGAGCGGATGCAGCGTTCGATGGCAACAGCCTCCATCGACCAGTCGATACGGGCCTCTTCCTTGGAGAGCTTCTCGGCGTAGTTGGCCAGCGCATCATCTTGCACCTCGGCAGCGGTTTCACCGGCGGCCATGGCATTGATGGTGTCGACCAGTGCTTGCGGGCCCAGCTCGGCCAGCTTGTCATAGAGGCTGGCGGAGGTCTCGTCGGCGGCGATGGGGCAGCTAACCTTGCGGATCATGGCGCCGGTATCCAGTCCCACATCCATCTGCATGATGGTGACGCCGGTTTCGGCATCGCCCGCCCAGATAGAGCGCTGGATCGGTGCGGCACCGCGCCAGCGGGGCAGCAGGGAGCCATGGACGTTGATGCAGCCCAGCCGCGGGGTATCGAGTACCACCTTGGGCAGGATCAGGCCATAGGCCACGACGACCATCAGATCGGCGCCAAGGGCCGCCAGCTCGGCTTGCGCCTCTTCCTTGCGCAGAGAGGCAGGTTGGTAAACCGGCAGGTTGTGGGCCAGTGCCAGCTCTTTGACCGGGCTGGCGGTGAGCTTCTGGCCACGGCCAGCGGGCTTGTCAGGCTGGGTATAAACGGCAACGACCTCGTGGTCGGAAGACAACAACGCCGCCAGGTGACGGGCGGCGAAGTCGGGAGTACCGGCAAAAATCAGTTTCAGCTTATTCAATGGGGCAGATCCTCAGAGGACTTTGCGATCTTCACGGGCCATCTTTTCCAGCTTCTGGCGAATGCGCTGGCGCTTGAGCGGGGACAAGTAATCCACAAATAGCTTGCCGACCAGATGATCCATCTCATGCTGGATGCAGATGGCGAGCAGATCGTCGGCTTCCAGCTCGAACGGCTTGCCGTTGCGATCCAAGGCGCGGATCTTGATCTGTTCGGCGCGAGGCACCAGAGCACGGCTGCCGGGCACGGAGAGGCAACCCTCTTCAATGCCGGTGCTGCCGCACTGCTCGATGACCTCCGGATTGATCAATACCAGAGGATCTTCACGGTTTTCAGAGACATCGATCACTATGATGCGCTGGTGAATGTCGACCTGAGTCGCGGCCAGGCCAATGCCTTCCTCCGCGTACATGGTTTCGAACATATCATCTACAATCTGTTGTAACTCGGGTGTAAAGGTCTCGACAGGGGCTGCAACGGTGCGCAGGCGCTCATCGGGAAAACGCAATACATCTAGAATGGCCATAGTTTTTTCTTTAGTTTCGTATAAATGCAGTCAATATTGGCGTAATTCTAGTCATTTACGCCGACAAAAAACAGCAACACTTTGCGTACAGAAGTAACAGGGAGTGTTATGTATCTGAAGCAAACCATCCTCGCCTGCCTGCTGGTGACCGTGAGTCAGGCAGCAGTGGCCGATCAGCTGAGGCTGAAAGCGGGTTACCCCGAAAGCTATGTAGTGCAAAAAGGCGACACCCTGTGGGATATCTCCGGCAAGTATCTTTCCGAACCCTGGCTCTGGCCCCGTCTCTGGAACATCAATCCGCAGATTGCCAATCCTCACTGGATCTACCCCGGTGATGTACTGCATCTGAGCTGGGTCAATGGTGAACCCCGGCTCGGCAAGGCGATGCAGGGTGGCAAGCAAGTTATCCGTCTCGGCCCGAAAACCCGTTACGAAAACAAAGCCAACCCCATTCCGACTCTGCCTATCAGCGAGATCGGCCCATTCCTGCAAACCGACCATATTCTGGCTGACAACCAGCAGCAGAAAACCTTGCCCTATCTGCTGGGGTCGGATCAGAAACATATCGGGATGCTGGAGGGGGACACCCTCTATGTGCAGGGCTCCCTGACGCCCGGGCAGGTCTATGGCATCTATCATCCCGGAGTGGTCTACAAGGATCGCGAAACCGGTGAACTGCTGGGCCAGGAGGCGATCTTTGCCGGTGTGGTGCGGGCCGTGGCGCGTATTGATGGCGATCGGACTGAAGTTACCCTCACTCATAACCAGCGCGAAGTGCTGCAGGGCGACAAGGTGATGCCGCTGCCGGCTCAAGAGAACATGCCCGCCGTCTTCACACCGAAAGCGGCACCTGCCATCACGCCGGGCTATATCATCGATTTGCCGAACAAGACCCGGGGCGGTGGCAAGTTTGATGTGGTGCTGATCAACCGGGGTGGCCGCGATCAGCTAGTCGCCGGGGATGTACTGGATGTCAGACGACCCGGTGCTGCTCTGGTTACCAAGAATGGCGATGTACAGTACAAGGAGCTCTCGTCGGTTTTTAACCGGGTGTTTTACAGCAGCAACAAGAAGGCACCACTGCCCTCTGAAGCGATTGCCCGTGTCATGTTGTTCAAGGTGTATGACAAGCTGAGTTACGGTCTCATCATGCAGAGTAACGACATGGTGAGTGCGGGTTATCAGGTCACTCACTTCTGACGTGAATTACCCCGACGCGCGTCTGGCGCTCTGGCTAACTCTCGATGCGGTCACCGGTATCGGTCCGGTGACCGCTGCACGTCTTTTGGAGCGGGCCGGGGGAAGTATTGAGGCCCTGTTTCAGAGCGATGAAGCGCAACTGCATGGTATGGGGCTGTCGTCAGAACAGATCAAACAACTGCGCTGGCCCTCGCCGGTGGTTGAGCAGAGCTTGGCTTGGGCCGCGTTGCCTGACAATATCCTTATTCCGCAAGATCACCCGATTTATCCACCCTTGTTGCGGGAGATTCCCGCGGCCCCCCTGTTGCTCTACTGTCGTGGAGATCTTGCTGCGCTGTCGCTACCCCAGCTGGCAATGGTGGGGACACGCCATCCTACCTATGCAGGCAAAGATAATGCCTCCCGCCTCTGTAGCGAGCTGGTTGGATGCGGGTTAGCCATCACCTCGGGCCTTGCTCTTGGTATCGATGGTGTCTGCCATCAGCAAGCGCTGGCTGGTGGCGGTATCACCCTTGCTGTGTTGGGCTCCGGGCTGGATTGCCTCTACCCCAAACGCCATCAGGTGCTGGCAGGCCAGATTCTGGAGAAAGGTGGCTTGCTTATCTCCGAGCTGGCGCCGGATAAAGGGCCGCTGGCTGAACATTTTCCTCGTCGCAACCGTATTATCAGTGGTCTGTCGCTGGGAACTCTGGTGGTGGAGGCGACCGAGCAGAGCGGTTCGCTGATCACCGCCCGCTATGCGCTTGAACAGGGGCGCGAAGTGTTTGCAGTGCCCGGCGCCGCACAAAATGCTCAGGCGATAGGGTGCAACAGATTAATTCAGCAGGGTGCCAAACTTGTGCTGAGTGCTGCCGATATAGTGGAAGAGCTGCCAGAGTGGGTCGCACGGCCACATTCGTCGGTCATACCATCTGAGCAACCGCATAATAGCGAATTGCCTTATGCCGATTTGTTGGATAACGTAGATTATGAGACCACGAGCGTGGATACCGTTGCCGAGCGGGCCCAGCTTCCTGTCGAAGTGGTATTGGGCAGGTTGGTAGAGCTGGAGCTGGCCGGTGCAGTGATGGCGGTAGCCGGTGGATACGTCAGAGCGAGGAGGGCGAATCATGTTTGATGTATTGATGTACCTTTTCGAGACCTACATCCACAGCGATGCAGATGTGATGGTCGAGCAGGATGAGCTCACCGATGAGTTGAGCCGGGCCGGTTTCGATAAAGAAGAGATCGATAAGGCGCTCGACTGGCTGGAGCGACTGGCCAATCTGCACGATAGCGAGCGGGAGGTCTATGTCACCGCCAGTGCGCAAGGCTCGATGCGTATCTATGCTCCGCAAGAGCTGGCACGCCTCAGCACCGAGTGCCGCGGCTTCCTGCTCTTTCTGGAACAGGCCCAGGTGCTGAATGCCGAAACCCGCGAGATCTGTATCGAGCGCCTGCTCGAGCTGGACAAGCCGGATATCGAGCTGGATGACCTGAAGTGGGTCGTCATGATGGTGCTGTTCAACGTACCGGGCAGTGAAAATGCCTACCAGCAGATGGAAGAGCTGGTGTTTGATGAGTCAGACGGCGTCATTCACTGACAGTCCGGTGCCGCGCTGGTAGAATTCAGGCCATCTGGATTTCAAGGCGCGGCCCATGTCAAAAATCGATCATCACCTCTTTTCAGCCCACGAACATGCCTTCGAGCGCGAGCCGTGCCCGCAGTGCGGGGCCGAGCTGGTGATCCGCCAGGGCAAACATGGCCCCTTTCTCGGCTGTTCTGCCTATCCTGCCTGTGATTACATACGCTCCCTGACGCCATCCGGCCGCGACATCGAAAAGGTGCTCGAAGGCTCTGCCTGTCCCGATTGCGGAGAGCCGCTGGCGATCAAGAAGGGGCGTTACGGTCTGTTTGTCGGTTGTACCCAGTATCCGGCCTGTCAGCACATCGAATCCCTGCAGGAGAGCGATGATACCCAGATCCTCTGCCCCGAGTGCGGCAAGGGGCATCTGGTGAGCCGCACCTCCCGCTACGGCAAGCAGTTTTACTCTTGTGATGGCTATCCACACTGCAAATATGTGGTGAACGACAAGCCGATCCCCATGCCTTGTCCCACGTGTGGCTGGGGCATCATGGTAGAGAAAAAAGTGAGGGGAACGCTGCGTTGGGTCTGTCCGCAAAAGAAATGCGGCCACCAAAATGAGCAGGTATAATCCCGCCGCCGCAACCGGATTGAAACGTTTTCGGTGAACTTCAACCCCCCACTTGGAGTAAGGAAATTCCCACCATGAATAAACCCTTTGTTGCCGTATTGATGGGCTCTGATTCTGATTTCCCCGTGATGCAAACCACCCTCGAGGTGCTCAAGTCATTTGATATTGCAGTGGAAGTCAAAGTCACCTCCGCGCACCGCACGCCGGCTGCGACCCATCAGTATGTGACCGATGCCGAGGCCCGTGGCTGCAAGGTCTTTATCTGTGCTGCCGGTCTGGCGGCGCATCTGGCGGGTGCCGTAGCCGGCATCACGACTCGTCCCGTGATCGGGGTGCCCATCGATGGTGGCCCGCTCAAGGGGCTGGATGCGCTACTCTCCACCGTGCAGATGCCGGGTGGTGTACCGGTAGCGACCGTGGCGATCGGCAAAGCCGGTGCCAAGAACGCAGGTTATCTGGCAGCCCAGATGCTGGCAGTAGCCGATGATGAACTGGCGGCCAAGGTTCGGGCCGAACGCCAGAAGAATGCCGAAGAGGTGATGGCCAAGGATGCCGCCCTGCAGGCTCAACTCAAGTAAGTGAATGGGGGGCGATCCGGATGTGTCGTATTTTTCCTGTGCTACAGCAAAACGTCACTTTGTTGTGGTCGCCGCCGTATGGATTCAACTTGCTACTAAGTGACGAGGCGGCAGCCAGGCTGCCGCATTTTTCCTATGCCAAATGAATTTGAAGAGGCAGTTGCCGCCCTCCAGCAGGAAGGGGTGATTGCCTATGCGACTGAGGCCGTGTTTGGTCTGGGTTGTGATCCCGACTCCGAAGTGGCGGTGCAGCGACTGCTGGCCATCAAACAGCGTCCGGTTGAGAAGGGGTTGATCCTGATTGCTGCCGACGTAGAGCAATTGCAGGATTACATCGATCTGAGCCAACTTAGCGGTGAACAACTGGCTCGGGTTGAAGCAAGCTGGCCCGGCCCCTTTACCTGGATCATGCCTGCCCGTGCAACGACGCCGGCCTGGCTGACCGGGCAGTTCGAGACCCTGGCGGTGCGCGTGACGGCTCATCCTCAGGTGCAGGCGTTGTGCCGTGCCTTTGGCAAGCCGCTGGTCTCTACCAGCGCCAACCTGACCGGTGAGGAGCCTGCCCGTCGGGTGGCCGATATTGGTGAGCGGCTGGCAAGCAAGTTGGCCTATATCCTGCCCGGTGAAGTGGGTGGTCAAGCTAACCCCTCCGAGATCAAGGACGCCCGAACCGGCGCCATTATCCGCCCCTCCTGAGCTGGCGGATACGTCATGATTTGCTATCAATCTGCTGAGTGGTGAGCTCACCGGATTGATTTAACTATAAAAATGGACAGGGCGTTCACGATCCTGCCTGACTGGAGACAAGATGAGCAAACCGGATGTGGCCCAGGTCAAGGCCTTCCTGTTGCAGTTGCAGGACGAGATCTGCCGTGGTCTGGAGCAGGCCGACGGCAGTGGACTCTTTGTGGAAGATGCTTGGAGCCGTGAAGGCGGTGGCGGTGGTCGCACCCGTGTGCTGCGCCACGGCGCGGTGATCGAGCAGGGGGGCGTCAACTTCTCCCATGTCTATGGCGATGCCATGCCTGCCTCTGCTACAGCCCATCGGCCCGAGTTGGCCGGTCGCAAGTTCGAGGCTATGGGCGTGTCGCTGGTGATCCATCCGCACAACCCCTATGTGCCGACCAGCCACGCCAACGTCCGTTTCTTCATCGCCGAGAAAGAGGGTGAAGAGCCTATTTGGTGGTTTGGCGGTGGCTTCGATTTGACGCCCTTCTACCCGTTTGCCGAGGATGTCCAGCATTGGCATCAGGTCTCCCGTGATCTCTGCCAACCCTTTGGTGATGAGATCTACCCCGAGTTCAAATCCTGGTGCGATCGCTACTTCTTCCTCAAGCACCGCAACGAGACGCGAGGGGTGGGCGGTCTCTTCTTCGACGATCTTAATCGCTGGCCTTTTGCCGACTGCTTTGCCTTTATGCAGGCGGTAGGTCGAGGTTATCTCGATGCCTACCTGCCGATCATTGAACGACGCAAGGCACTGCCCTATGGCGAGCGGGAGCGGGAGTTCCAGCTCTATCGTCGCGGTCGTTATGTGGAGTTCAATCTGGTGTATGACCGTGGCACCCTGTTCGGGCTGCAGACCGGCGGACGTACCGAGTCGATCCTGATGTCGATGCCACCGCTGGCACGTTGGGAGTATGACTGGCAGCCGGAGGCGGGCACTCCTGAAGCCTTGCTCTACACGGATTACCTCACGCCACGAGAGTGGCTGTGACTCGAGGGACCATGATGGTCCCTTTTTACTGGCCGTTATTCGGCTTGTTCCCGAGTGCGAAAACCCGTTAAATCGGAATATTGCCCTCTGATGGAACTCTTTGATGGATCGTTATCTGGTTTTTGGCCACCCGGTGCGCCACAGCAAGTCCCCCTTCATTCACACCCTGTTTGCCAGACAAACCCAGCAAGAGCTGGAGTATGGGCTGGCTGAACCCGCCGTCGACGAGTTTGCCCAAGCCCTGCGCACCTTCTTTGACCAAGGGGGAAAGGGATGCAATGTCACCGTTCCCTTCAAGGAGCAGGCATTCACTCTGGTCGATTGCTTGAGCCCGAGGGCCAAGCGGGCGGGCGCGGTCAATACCATCAAGCTGACCGATGATGGCGTGTTGCTGGGGGATAATACCGATGGCGCTGGATTGGTCGCCGATCTCAAGTCCCATGGGGTGACGTTGGCGGATAGCCGGATCCTGCTGCTGGGTGCCGGCGGCGCGGCTCGTGGTGCATTGGCGCCGCTGCTGGCAGAGCTGCCGAGCGAGCTGGTGATCGCTAACCGCACCCACGCAAAAGCGCAACAGTTGGCTGCCGAATTCCACGATCTGGGGCCTGTGACTGCCCAGACCTATGAGCTGTTGGCTGGGCCATTCGATCTCGTCATCAATTCTACTTCTGCCAGTCTGCAAGGGGAGCTGCCACCGTTGGCCCCTGCCCTGATCCACACTGATATTGCCATCTACGACATGATGTATGGCGCCTCGGATACGGCGTTTATCTGTTGGGCCAAACAGCATGGGGCCCGTCAAACCATGGATGGACTCGGCATGCTGGTGGAGCAGGCTGCCGAAGCGTTTACCGTGTGGCGCGGAATTCGTCCCGGGACTAAACAGGTATTGAGAGAGTTGAAGCGTAACTTGGGGGTGATATGAACCAGGGTATTCTGTTTCCTGATCTGATGGAGTGGCAGGCTGACGAACAGCGGGTGCGTTTTCCTGCCCAGCAGATGGGGGCGCTGATAGATTGTTACATCAGTCAGCGGCGGCTGGAGAGAATGACAGGTCTGGCGCTGACGAGGGAGGATGACATCGTCAGAGCCTTCGAAAGTGTACGTTTTGATATTGAAGATATGGCTGAAAAACTCATTGAAGAACAAGAGTTTGCTGAAGATGGCGCTATCTACCTCTGATTTTTCAAAGTTTTTTTGTTTTGTAGCGGAACTACTTTGAAATGGCGCTGACTAACTAGATAGTTGAGGAAGTGCTAGCTAGTCACCTTTATAACTCCCCGGTATTCGTACTGGGGATTTTTTTATCTGTATGAAAATAAAAGATTTTTTCTTAATCTGTAAGTTGTGAAACTAAATTACATAAATTACTTTCACTTTCTGCTGCTTTGCTGTACAGTTGTCTGCGTAGGGTACAGAGGTAAGATGTTCTATCTTTCAGACCTTTTATTTCACGTAATTGAATGTGGCTGAATAGCTGCCCCGATGAGGTTCTCGTCGGGGTGTTTTTTTATGCGCGGCATTTAGAGTAAATGCTTTAAATTAGCGATGCATTTGATAGAATGAGGCTGCTTCTTGAGGAATACCTGTCGTCTGGTACTCAAGATTCAGCTTCTTCCCAATTTTTTGAACTTATTATTTCAGGCTGGATGGCATCACTGTCGTCCGGCCTCATTTTTATCCCTCTCGGTTAGATTTTGTAATTAAATTTCATTTTGGTCTCTTTTTGTAATTCTGGTTCGTTGTGAAAGAACAGATTTGAAAACGTTATCAACGTCTCCTTAAGTTAATTTCCACCATGAATTAACGATCTATCTATATGAACTGTAAGCGGTAATGGATATAACTGGGGAGGCGAATGCGGGGTGTTTGTCGTGAGGCAGGTGAAAGCGGCAATCTGAAACCCTTTCAATCAGCGGAGGAGTGCTCCGCCAATTGCAAGGAGAGCGAGGAGTGGATTACTCCTCGACAGGTTGTTGTTCGTCAGCGTCCAGCAGGTCGGTATCGTCACCACTGACGTACCATTCGGTTAGGGTTTGCGCCAGCTTCTCCACACCGATGTTGGTGAGGGAGGAGAACGCTTCAACCTGGATCTGGGAACCGAGGTTGGCAACAGCCTGGCGCACCTTGATCACCTGGTTGTTGCGCGGACCCGGGCTCAGTTTGTCAGCCTTGGTCAGCAACAGCATGACGGGCAACTGACGGTGTGAACTCCACTCCAGCATGTTCATGTCGGTATCTTTGAGCGGGTGGCGGATGTCCATCAGGATCACCAGACCTTTCAATGACTCACGGCGCTGCAGATACTCTGCCAGTGACTTTTGCCACTTGAGCTTCATTTCCAGCGGAACTTGCGCATAACCATAACCCGGCAAGTCGACCAGACGCTTGCCCGGTTCCAGCTCAAACAGGTTGATCAGCTGGGTACGTCCGGGTGTCTTACTGGTGCGCGCCAGGTTCTTGTGTTTGGTTAAGGTGTTCAATGCAGATGACTTACCGGCGTTGGAACGGCCGGCAAACGCGATCTCGACACCCCCATCATTTGGCAGGTGACGGATGTCGGGTGCGCTGGTCACAAAATGCACCTTATTGAAATTCAGAGTTTGTGTATCCAACGTAAATTCCCCATGGAGATAGAGGGTTATAGAGTTACTTTTTTGTAAAATGGTGTAAAATAGCGTCGCTTAAACGCGTTTATTTTAACATGCCTTCAGCGGCATGGGATCTGGAAGCCTAATAACGAAAAGTTGGAACGCCATGAAGAACCTAGTCATTACTCTTGCTCTGATGGTTGGCGTAACGGGGATGGCACAAGCCAAGGGCGATGCCGCTGCGGGACAGACCAAGGCTGCCGTTTGTGCGGCTTGTCATGGACCGGACGGAAACAGCCTGGTTGATATGTACCCCAAAATTGCTGGTCAGCACGCATCATATATCAAAAAGCAGTTAGTTGAACTGAAGGCTGCTGCTTCTGGTCAAATTGGCCGGGTTGCGCCAGTGATGGGGCCGATGGCGTTACCTTTGTCGGAACAGGACATGGATGACCTGGCGGCTTATTTCTCCAGCCTGAAGGTTACCCCTATCGCTGTCCCTGACGACGTGGTCGAAGCGGGCAAGGCACTCTATATGGGTGGTGACATGAGTCGCGGTCTGGCAGCTTGTACGGCTTGCCATGGTCCCCGTGGCTCTGGTGTCGAACAGGCGAAGTATCCCAACCTGTCCGGCCAGCATCCTGCCTATATCAAGGCTCAGCTCACCGCATTCCGTGCCGGGACGCGTGACAACGATCCGAATGGCATGATGCGGGATGTTGCCAAGAAACTGACTGATCAGGATATCGAAGCCCTCTCCAAATATGTGGCGGGTCTGCACTGATATAGTCGATACGGTCGATTTGAGTTGAAACGGGGAGCTTGGGCTCCCCGTTGTTTTTATGGCTTTCAGATAATTCTCGGTTTAATCCCCCCGTTCTGTAAGAGATCTCCCATTCTCAAGGCAGGTCAAGGCTCATAAAATTGCATAAAATATTAAATAATCATTATTTATCAATAAATTATATGAGTATTGATATTTTTCGACATGTTGAGAATGTTTTGAGTGGATTGAGCCGCTTTATAGAGTTGGTACAGTAGGCTTAATGGATTCACCCACGGATTGGGTGGCGGTTTCACGACAGGGTGTTGTGAGCAGAGGATGGCTGGCGTGGCGGGATGCCATGGGCTCGGATGAGCTGGCAAAGGATTGAAGGATCAGGATGGTGACCATCTCCGGAGCGGGATGGGGTTGCGGGATGCAGACTCCCCGGCACGATGGCAGGATGCGGTCGAGACGGGTCAAACAGGCACACGCACATTCAGGAACGACCAATATAAGGTCAGGATGACCACACAACGATATGATGCGGCGACAAGTTGTCACGGAGAGGACGAAACAGATTGTTTTGCCATTCAGGATGGCGCACGCATGAACATATCAAGGCAGCTTCGGCTGCCTTTTTTCTTTTGGGTCATTAACCCGATTAGCCATTCTGTGTCAAAATACCAGCAACATGCCCAGAGGATACCGATCCTGCGGTGTTCAGTGGCCTGATTGGGCCGGATTGGTGCGGGATCCTGCTCTTGTTCCAGCCTTACTGTTCCTCGCATCGTATCCCACCGGGTGAGATCATCCCGGGTACGGGTCAAACCAGTTATTTTCGGAGTTAGCCATTCATGTCTGCCAAACAACCCACTCGCAAGCCTACTGGCAAGCGCAAAGAATCTGATGTCAGTGCTCAGGAAGGCCGTGAGCGTAAACGGGCTGCCAAGCGCAAGGGCCTGAAGGCTGGTTCTCGTCAGCAAGTTGAACAGCCGAAGAACAAGTCTGGCAACAGCCAGTCCAAAGATCCGCGTATCGGTTCCCGCAAGCCGGTAGTACTGGTGGTGGATGACAAACAGAAGAAGCCGGCAGTACCCAAGGCGGTGAAAGAGAAGAAGCTGGTGATGACGCCCGAGCAGGAGCTGGCTTCTATCGAAAACGATGACCGCTTGAATGATCTGCTGGATCGTCTTGATGCCGGTGAATCCCTGGAAGCGGCCGAGCAGGCCTGGGTTGATCAGCGTGTCGACCGTTATCAGGAGCTGATGGATGAGCTGGGCATCATCGACAACGACGATGATGAAGATGATGAGCTGCCGTTTGATGATGGCGATGACGCCGAGTTCGACGAGCAGAAACCGGCCTCCGAAGAGGAGTTGTGGGACCGTTTCAACCAGGTCGATTTCAAGCCGGAACCCAAGCCTGAGCCGAAGAAAAAGTGATGAGTGGATGGATGCTGGCCGCCCTGTTGGGCGGCCTGATTTTGTCAGGATTGGCCATCTATGCAGGCATGCTGCTGGCCAGGCTGAGACGACAGCAAGCGATGCAGTGGCAGGCGATTACCGCTCGCAATGAGCGAATTCTGGAGAGCGTACGGGTCATTGCCCATGCGGTGCAGGAGGGGCAGTGCGATTACTCCGAAGGCGCCATTCGGCTGACCAATCTGCTGGATGCGTTGCAGATCAAGGGGGGGCGAGCGTTCGTTGCCGAGTTCCCGGGTCTGTACGGGCTGTATGAGAAGGTGAAAGATATGCCGACTCATGAGGCCAGACGCGCCCTCAAGCGCAATGAAGTGATGAAGATGGATCTCGAACGCAGCGGCTACGAGGCCGAGCTGGAGGCTCAGATCCTCAAGGATGTGGCCCAGCTGAAGGATTTTCAGTTAGGTCGGTGAGCCAACAATAACAACAAGAGAGGAAGCGAGCGTGCAAGCAGAACAGATTGTGTGGGATCAGGCCCTGATCGAAAAATATAACTACAGTGGCCCGCGATACACCTCTTATCCCACTGCGCTGGAGTTCAACGAGAGCTTCGGCTATCCGGATTTTGTCCGCGCTGCCGGCCAGTATCCCGAGCGCAATCTGTCGCTCTACGTGCACATCCCTTTCTGTCACAAGCTCTGCTACTACTGCGGCTGCAACAAGGTCATTACCCGTCATCAGCACAAGGCTGACGAGTATCTCGACTACCTGGAGCAGGAGATCAAGGCGCAAGCCCCGCTCTTCAAGCACCGTCTGGTCACCCAGCTGCACTGGGGTGGCGGTACACCCACCTATCTGGATGAAGCGCAAACGCGCCGTCTGATGGCCATGCTGCGTGAGCACTTCTATTTCGCCGAAGAGGGGGAGTTCAGCATCGAGGTCGATCCGCGCGAGATTGCCATTACCATGCTGGATGTGCTGCGAGATGTCGGCTTCAATCGCATCAGCCTTGGGGTGCAGGACTTCAACAAGAATGTACAGGTCGCGGTCAACCGCGAGCAGGACAACGACTTTATTAAAGCCATGTTGGAACGAGCCCGTGAACTTGGCTTCCGCTCGACCAACCTCGACCTTATCTATGGCCTGCCGCATCAGGATCGTGCCAGCTTCCACCATACGCTGGAAGAGGTGCTCAAAACGGATCCGGCGCGCCTCTCCATCTTCAACTATGCCCATCTGCCGAGCCGCTTTGCCGCCCAGCGCAAGTTGAAAGAGGTGGATATGCCTGCGCCGCAGGAGAAACTGGCCATGCTGCAGGACACCATCGCCTTCCTCACCGGTCAGGGTTACCAGTTCATCGGCATGGACCATTTTGCCAAACCAGATGACGAACTGGCGGTCGCGCAGCGCGAGGGCAAGCTGCACCGCAACTTCCAGGGCTATACTACTCAAGGTGATTGCGATCTGCTGGGGCTGGGGGTCTCCTCCATCAGCATGATCGGTGATGCCTACTCCCAGAACCAGAAAGAGCTCAAGACCTATTACGCACAGGTTGCAGAGCTGGGTCATGCCCAGTGGAAAGGCTGCTCGCTCAATCAGGATGACCTGATCCGTCGTGAGGTGATCAAGCGGCTCATCTGTGATTTCCGTCTGAACTTTGCCGCTGTCGAACAGGCGCACGGGCTCAATTTCAGAGAGTATTTTGCCGACGATCTCAAGCTGCTGCAGACCTTCATCAACGATGGATTGGTGCGTATGACGGAGGATGGTCTGGAGGTCTCCTCCACCGGGCAGCTGCTGATCCGCAATATCTGCATGTGTTTCGACGTGTACTTGCGCAACAAGGCGCGCCAGCAACAGTTCTCTCGCGTGATATAAGCTTGTTTGCCGATTAGAAAACAGAAAAGGGCGCCATCGTGGCGCCCCTTTCATATGTATTTTTGCTTAAGCAGCGGGTTGGGAAGGTTCTGGTAAGAAGTCTCTGCGCTGAGGCAAGCAATTGAGAGCCAAGCAAGGGGACGGTGAAATGCAGATAAAAAGATGGGGGCGACTTGCGTCGCCCCCGGTAGTCGTATCGCTCAGATCCTTGAACGAAGTTGCTCCCTGCAATCCCTGACTGTTTACCTCTTCCTTTAGGTTTCCCCTTCCCAATCCTTTGGGGTGTCCTTTAGCCATCTTGGCCTGACGAGTCATCCTGTCCCGTCGCACTTTCTCCGTCCTGGGAGGTGTCCTTTACCACATCCTGTGGTGAGTCCATTTGCCCAACCCTGGCAGCCAGTCTTCCTGACCGACTTCATTGCGTCCGTGCATGAGTAACTATAAGGATTTTCTAACCGGCTACAACGCCAGATTGGAAAACGTTTTTGTCATTAGCTATTTCGAAAGTGGTGAGTTTCGATTTATTCATTTATAAACAGCTAGTTAAGTTTCTCGTATTCATGTTTTAAGATCTTATCTTCCGATTATCTCGGGGATCTTTTAGGCTGTTGGCTTACATATGGAATGGCAGATCTCTTACAGCACGTTTTGGTTGCTTCAGAAACAGATTTTGCAGTCTGATGATGGTCATTCGGGGTGAGTTGGTGAGGCACACAAAGAGCTGTTGAATGGAGAAATTATGAGCGCTGGTTGAGTCGCTCATAGATGGTCTGACGCTCCTCAGGAGTCAGCGAAGAGAAGTAGTGGGTAAAGAGGCGCAGCAACAGGGACTTGTTCATGCCGTCTTGCTGGGTCAGATTACCCAGCTCGTCGATGGCCACCGTGCTCATGGAGAAGGTGGCTTTTTTGTAGCTGGGCTTCAGGTGCTCACCACTCTCGATAAAGGCCAGCGCCGACAAGGCTTCGTCACGATGCAGGCCCAGTTCGAGGCTGACCACCTTGGGTTTGCCCTTGGCGTAGAACTCCGCATCTTCGATAAATTCGTCGACGGTGAACTTCTTCTGGTGATGCAGCTGGTGCTTTTTCTTCAGATCGGCCAGACCCATCTCACACCCCCACTTGCAGGAACTCTTTGGCGATGGCCCGGATCTCTTCGGCGGATTTGCCATCCGGTTCGATCTCCATCACCGACAGTCCCTTCTCTTCGCTGTCGTCATAGACATTGCGGCCGTAGGTGATGGCGTTCAGGACGTCGACACCGAACGAGGAGCAAACCTCTTTCGCTTCCAGAATGCGTTTTACCTGATTGGGCAGGGCGGGGCACTGGGTCAGCACTACGGCTGCATTGAGGGTCGGGTTGACCATCTTGCAGGTGGTGATGAGATCTTCCATGTGGGGCAGGGTCTTAAGGTCGCGGCGTTTCGGACGCAAGGGGATCAGGGCGTGGGTGGCGACAGCCATAGTGGAGCGCAGTGCCCGGTTGTCTTGCCCGCCGCAATCGACGATGACGTAGTCGTAGCGGTTTTTCAGGCTGAGCAGGTCGTTGCGAATATTGCCATAGAGCTGTACGCAGTTGATTTGTGGCAGCTCCGGGTTGTCATTGCGCTCCTGAATCCAGTCAGAGGTGGTGCGCTGCGGGTCGCAGTCGACCAGTAACACCTCCCCCTGAAATTGGGATCTGAGGTAGACCGCCAGATTTTGTGCCAGGCAGCTCTTGCCACTCCCCCCCTTCTCTCCACCGACCAACAAGATCATGACGTTCCCCTATCCATGAGAAAACCGCTGATTTCAGTATAGGAGGGGCCAGTCTCATCACAAGGCGAGAGGAGTGATGCTCCTCTCGTTGTTTCGACTAGTAATGGACGCTGCCTCCCTGCCAGCGGCAGACATAGTCAGGCACCAGCATCTGGGGGGCCTTGTCGACATGGCATACCACCATGGGCATGGCAGGGGTTCCTTCAGCCTGACTGAGGGTGGGGAGCGCAGAGAGCAACAAAGTCGCGAGCAGCAGCATGGGTTTCATCTTCATAACAACTCCTTGGTAGTACCATTCCTGTGTGATCTGGATCACTTTCTGAGTTAAGTCGAGGTTGGCGCCAGTGCAAGGTGAGACGAATAAATTCAATTAATGAAAAAAGTATCAAAAGGCGTTGTGGTGACCGAAGAGGATGGCTGCCCACCTCGATGCGGACTTTGTGCATATTAAGTTGAACCGCACAAATAGGTGGTGACTGATGAGGCCTGGCCTGATGGGGTTGGCATCAATGCCATGATCTGGAACAAGAAAAGATTTATGCAGTGAATGTGGTTGAGGTGAGTATTTATTTCTACCGCGCTCCCCTCGTCACGGCGATGTATTCAATACCTAGGGAGTAATATTCAAATTCTATTTATCCTTTCATTTATTATTATGATTTTTAAAGGTTTTTATTATTTGAATTTAATCGCTCCAGTGAGTTGGCATGAATAAAAAATGAATCAACTTGAAATATAGCGGGGTGGTTTTGCATGGTTATTCGGTGCGATTTGTTTGGAAAATGCGCAATTTGCTACCGGGGTCATAGATTGGATGGTGAATATATTCAGTTATGAGTGAATGTGATCAATGTCTAAGTTTGTCGTGATTCGCAGGGCTAACCTCGGTCTCGAAAGGCAAGGGCAGGATAGAACATAAGCCGATTACCCTACATAAAGAATATCCCGCCTTAGCCACGAGCATGAATAGAAGGAATCTATTCAATCACTCGCAGGGACCACTGCTAGACGGAATATAATCATGAGCAAATTTTATGTAGGTTCTGAAGTTGGCCAATTGCGCCGTGTCATGTTGCACCGCCCCAACCTCAGTCTGAAGCGTCTGACTCCTTCCAACTGCCAGGATCTGCTGTTCGATGACGTCCTGTCTGTTGAACGTGCCGGTCAGGAGCACGACAAATTCGCTCAGGTACTGCGCGATCAGAATGTCGAAGTTTTCCTGCTGACCAATCTGCTGGCCGAAACCCTGGATGTGCCGGAAGCCAAAACCTGGCTGCTGCAACATCAGGTCTCCGACTATCGCCTCGGCTCTTCTTTTGCCAACGACGTGCGCTGCTTCCTGGCTGACATGCCGCATCGCGAATTGGCCCGCATTCTCTCCGGCGGCCTGACTTACTCCGAGATGCCCTACAGCGGTGTCAACATGGTAGTGGGCATGCATGCTCCGACCGATTTCATCATCGAGCCGCTGCCCAACCACCTCTTCACCCGTGACACCTCCTGCTGGGTTTATGGCGGCGTCTCCATCAACCCGATGGCCAAGCCGGCTCGTCGCCGCGAGACCAACCATGTGAAGGCCATCTACCGCTGGCACCCGATGTTTGCCGGTCAGGACTTCATCAAGTACTTCGGTGACGAGGAGCGTGACTACGACAACTCCACCATCGAGGGTGGCGACGTACTGGTTATCGGCCGCGGCGCCGTGCTGATTGGTATGTCCGAGCGCACCACCCCGCAAGGTGTCGAGCATCTGGCTCGCAGCCTGTTCAAACACGGTCAGGCCAAACAGGTCATCGCCATGGAGCTGCCGAAACACCGCAGCTGCATGCACCTGGATACTGTTATGACCCACATGGACATCGACACCTTCTCCGTCTATCCGGAAGTGATTCGCAAGGACGTGCAGTGCTGGAGTCTGACTCCGGGCGGCGCTACCGGCATGAACATCAAGGAAGAGGGCTACTTCGTCACCGCTATCGAGAAAGCACTGGGCGTCGATCAGCTGAAGATCATCACCACTGGCGGTGACAGCTTCGAAGCCGAACGCGAGCAGTGGAACGACGCCAACAACGTACTGACCGTACGTCCCGGCGTGGTGGTGGGTTACGAGCGCAATACCTACACCAATGAGAAATATGACAAGGCCGGTATCACAGTTCTCTCCATTCCGGGTGATGAACTGGGCCGTGGCCGCGGCGGCGCCCGCTGCATGAGCTGCCCGATGGAACGCGACAGCATCTGATGAGACGGCGTGGCGCCGGCAGAAGCTGGCGCCACACAGAACCAAACTCGAGATTAACCACTATGAAAAAACCAACTGTCGTCGTCGCTCTGGGTGGCAATGCACTGCTCCGTCGTGGTGAGCCACTGGAAGCGGATATCCAGCGCAAGAACATCGCAACTGCCGCCAAGACCATCGCCCTGATCGCTCAGGAGTACAACGTGGTGCTGGTGCATGGCAACGGCCCGCAAGTCGGCCTGCTGGCCCTGCAGAACAGCGCCTACACCAAGGTATCCCCCTATCCGCTGGATGTGCTGGGTGCCGAGTCCCAAGGCATGATCGGCTACATGCTGATCCAGGAGCTGAAAAACCTGATGCCGAGCCGCAACGTCACCGCTCTGCTGACTCAGGTTCAGGTCGATCCCAAGGATCCGGCGTTTGCCAATCCGACCAAATTTATCGGCCCCGTCTACGAAGAGGCTGAAGCCCGCACCCTGGCAGAAGAGAAGCACTGGGTGGTCAAGGCTGACGGCAAGTTCTTCCGCCGCGTAGTGCCGTCCCCGCTGCCCCAGCGCATCGTCGAAGGCGATGCCATCGAAACCCTGATTGCCCAAGGCCACCTCATCATCTGTACCGGTGGTGGCGGTATCCCTGTGACTTGGGATGGCCAGAGCCTGACCGGTATCGAAGCCGTCATCGACAAGGACATGTCTGCCGCCTATCTGGCCAAGCAGATCAAGGCCGACGCCCTGCTGATCCTGACCGACGCCGATGCCGTCTATCTGGATTGGGGCAAACCGACCCAGCGTCCGCTGCGAGTCACCAGCCCGGACGAGCTGGCCGGGGTCAAGTTCGACGCAGGTTCCATGGGGCCGAAAGTCGAAGCCTCCTGTGAATTTGTCAAAGCGACCGGCGGCATGGTCGGCATCGGCTCGCTGGAAGATGGCCTCGCCATCCTCAAGGGTGAAGCCGGCACCAATATCGTCGCCACCCGCACCGTACATGCGTAATTACCGATATCTGTACTGAGAATGCGTAGTCAACACTACTGCCCGAACTGGTCTGAAACATATATAGAGAGAACTCATCATGGCTTTTAATCTGCGTAACCGTAACTTCCTGAAACTGCTGGACTTCACCCCGCGCGAAATCCAATACATGATCGACCTGGCCATCGACCTGAAAAAAGCCAAATACGGTGGCTACGAGCGCAAGCATCTGGTCGGCAAGAACATCGCCCTGATTTTCGAGAAGACCTCCACCCGTACTCGTTGTGCGTTTGAAGTTGCGGCCTTCGACCAGGGCGCGCAAGTCTCCTACCTTGGCCCAAGCGGTTCCCAAATCGGTCACAAGGAGTCCATGAAGGACACCGCCCGTGTACTGGGTCGCATGTATGACGGTATCGAATACCGCGGCTACGGTCAGGAGATCGTGGAAGAGCTGGGCGCCTACGCCGGTGTCCCGGTCTGGAACGGCCTGACCAACGAATTCCACCCGACCCAGATCCTGGCCGACTTCATGACCATGCTGGAGCACGGCAAGGGCAAGCGTCTGGATCAAATCAAGTTCGCCTACCTGGGTGATGCCCGCAACAACATGGGTAACTCCCTGATGGTCGGCGCCGCCAAAATGGGCATGGACATCCGTCTGGTCGCGCCGAAAGCCTTCTGGCCGGAAGAAGAGCTGGTTGCCAAGTGCCGCCTGATCGCCGAAGAGACCGGCGCACGCATCACCCTGACCGAAGATGTGAAAGAGGGTGTGCTGGGTGCTGACTTCCTCTACACCGACGTCTGGGTATCCATGGGTGAAGCGAAAGAAGCCTGGGATCAGCGCGTCAAACTGATGACTCCGTATCAGGTCAACATGGATGTCATCAACGCCACCAAGAACCCGGATGTGAAGTTCATGCACTGCCTGCCGGCGTTCCACAACGACGAGACCACCATGGGCAAGGAAGTGGCTGACAAATATGGCATGAAAGGCCTGGAAGTGACCGAGGACGTGTTCGAATCCGAGCACAGCATCGTGTTCGACGAGGCCGAAAACCGGATGCACACCATCAAGGCAGTGATGGTTGCTACGCTGGGCGACTAAGGTCGCAGTAGTGGTGCCGGGGGGCGACCCCCGGCTTTTCGACCATGTGACAGCGGCATAATACCTCTAACCCTACAACCCGCAGCCTGCATGGATACCACACCCACAGAAGGAAGCTGGACCATGACCAAATTCAAGTTCCCGTCAGCCTACACGATACTGTTTGTGCTGATCGCCCTGGTGGCCGCCCTGAGCTGGATAGTGCCGGCCGGCAAATACGAGATGACCATGAACGAAGCCCTCGGCAAAGAAGTGCCGGTGGCGGGTACCTACAAACTGGTGGAGGGGAATCCCCAGGGGATCGTCGACGTGCTGCTGGCACCTATCGATGGCCTCTACAACCACGACACCTATGAGGCAGGCGCCATCGACGTCTCCCTCTTTATCCTGATCATCGGTGGTTTTCTTGGCATTGTGACCAAGACAGGTGCCATCGATGCCGGTATCGAACGTGTGACCGACCGTCTGCGTGGCCGTGAAGAGTGGATGATCCCGATCCTGATGGCGCTGTTCGCCGCAGGCGGCACCATCTACGGCATGGCCGAAGAGTCGCTGCCTTTCTACACCCTGCTGGTGCCGGTGATGATGGCCGCCCGCTTCGACCCTGTGGTGGCAGCGGCAACCGTATTGCTGGGCGCCGGTATCGGTACTCTCGGTTCCACCATCAACCCGTTTGCGACAGTGATTGCCGCCAACGCCGCCGGTATCTCCTTCACCGATGGTATCTGGCTGCGCGTTGCCATGCTGGTCGCCGGTTGGCTGCTCTGTGTTGCCTACGTCATGCGTTACGCCAAGATGGTGCGCAGCGATCCGAGCAAATCCCTGGTGGCTGACAAGTGGGAAGAGAACCGTGCCCACTTCCTTGGCAACAAGAGCGACCAGATGCTGGAGTTCACCCTGACCCGTAAAATCGTGCTGGGTATCTTCGTCGCCGCCTTCGCCGTGATGATCTACGGTGTGGCCGTGCTGGGCTGGTGGATGGCGCAGATCTCCGGCGTGTTCCTGGCTGCCGCCATCATCGTTGGTCTCATCTCCCGCATGAGCGAAGAGGAGCTGACCTCCAACTTTATCGACGGTGCTCGCGACCTGCTGGGTGTGGCGCTGATCATCGGTATCGCCCGCGGTATCGTGGTAGTGATGGATAACGGCATGATCACTCACACCATTTTGCACAGTGCAGAAGGGATCGTGACCGGCCTCTCCACCATCGTCTTTATCAACGTGATGTTCGTGCTGGAAGTGGTGCTCTCCTTCCTGGTGCCGTCCTCCTCCGGTCTGGCTGTACTGACCATGCCGATCATGGCGCCGCTGGCCGACTTCGCCAACGTGGGCCGCGATCTGGTGGTGACTGCTTACCAGTCAGCCTCCGGTCTGGTGAACCTGGTGACCCCGACTTCCGCCGTGGTCATGGGCGGTCTGGCCATCGCCAAGGTGCCTTATGTGCGCTGGCTGAAGTGGGTGGCTCCGCTGCTCGGTATCCTGACCGTGCTGATCGTGGTCTGCCTGAGCCTGGGCGCCGTGCTCTCCTGAGGGATAACAAACAAGATGAAACGGGAGCCTGCGGGCTCCCGTTTTTTATGGGCGCAAGAAGTGATGGACACAAAGTCGCAGGCAACAAAAAGGCGACCCGAAGGTCGCCTCGATGCATTCGATGAAAGGGGTTAGCGGGCCTGCGCCAGGGTGCGCACCACGGCGGCGTGGGCCTGACGGGTACGGCTGATATGGCGCGGCGCGACCAGCACTACATCGTTGCCCGCGACGGCGCCCATGATCTCGGGATTGGCGTTGCGATCCAGCAGGCGAGCCACCACGGTGGCGGCCCCCGGAGTGGTGTGGATCAGCACCATCTGCTGGTTGTGTACCACTTCGCGCACCATGTCGTGGATCGAGCGGGTACTGCCGGCGGGTTCCAGCTGCTCATCGACCAGGGTGTAGACCTTCTTGCCGCTGGCATTCTGGGCCTTGGCGACGCCGAGGCGGCGCAACAGACGGGAGATGGTGGATTGGCTGATGTCGGCAAAGCCGCGCTCCGACAGCTCACGGCGGATCTCTTCCTGGGTGCTGTAGCAGTGCTGACCGATGATCTGGCGACAGGCATCCAGCTGGGCCAGATCGGGCTCTTGGGCAACGGGACGACTGAGGGTTTTGACCACGGCGAATTCCTTTGATGATGACCGGAGGTAAACGCGCGATATCTGCCATAGCAGTCAGTTATCAGGCAAAAACACTGATAATCCATCTATATGCAGGGAATGAGCGGGCATTACCATCTTGCGATGGCAAATTATAGCTGACTGGAAATTCGGTGATGTGACAGGGTTCAAAAATGGGCCCCGCAGGGCCCAATCAGATATCAGTAACGCTCGCTGACGATGTCCTGAGTGAAGGACTTCTCGCAGTATTTGCACTTCATCCGCACCACGCCTTTCACTTCGCGCACCCGGAAGTAGCTGTCCACCGGCTCGTTGTGGGAGATGCAGTTGGAGTTGGGGCAGTGGAACACCCCGGCGATGAACTCCGGCAGCTCAAGCTGGTGCTTCTTCACCACATTGAAGTCTTCGATGATGTTGACGGTCGCTTTCGGGGCGAACAGCGCCAGCTGGTTGGCTTGCTGTTCGGTCAGGCGGGTGTTCTCAATCTTGATGAGATCCTTCTTGCCCAGCGCGCCGGATTTCAGGTTGAAGCCGACGGTGATCCGCTCCTGGGTTTCGACCAGCTGGAACAGCTTGAGGATCTTGATGCCCTGGCCAGCGGGGATGTGATCGATGACGGAGCCGTGACGGATGGCTTCGACTTGCAGTTGGTTCTTGTCAGACATGATATTCCCCTAAGCTCAGACAGTTTCGTTCAGTACCAGTGCCAGCAGCGCCTGGCGTGCATAGACCCCGTTCTCCGCCTGCTGGAAGTAGCAAGCGTGGGGAGTCTTGTCGACCGCTACATCGATCTCGTCGACGCGGGGCAGGGGATGCAGGATCTTCATGGTGGGCTTGGCCCCTTCCAGAGTCGCCAGCTCCAGAATGAACTTGGCAGCCATGTGCTTGTATTCAGTCTCGTCGAAGCGCTCTTTCTGGACGCGGGTCATGTAGAGGATGTCCAGCTCCGGCATCACCTCTTCCATGGTCTGGTGGACGCTGAACTGGATACCCTTCTCTTCCAGCTCTTCGCAGATGTAGTCCGGCATCGCCAGCGCTTCCGGGGAGATGAAGAAGAAGCGGCAGTTGAACAGGCTGAGGGCCTGGGCCAGCGAGTGCACGGTGCGGCCATATTTCAGGTCACCGACGAAGGCGACGTTGAGGTTGTCCAGACGACCCTGGGTCTCATGGATGGTGAACAGGTCGAGCAGGGTCTGGCTCGGATGCTGGTTGGAGCCGTCGCCGCCGTTGATGACCGGCACGCGGGAGAACTCGGAGGCCAGACGGGCCGCGCCCTCTTTCGGGTGGCGCATCACCACCGCATCCGAGTAGGAGCCGATGATCTTGATGGAGTCAGCCAGCGTCTCGCCTTTCTTGGCGCTGGTGTTGCCACCGTCGGCGAAGCCGATGATGTTGCCGCCAAGGCGCTGTACCGCGGTCTCGAACGAGAGGCGGGTGCGGGTGGAGGCTTCGAAGAAGCAGCTGGCAACCAGCTTGTCTTTCAACAGGCTGGTGTCAGGTTCAGCCTTCAACCGTTGTGCGGTTGAGACTACCAGTTCCATTTCTGACCGGGTCAGGTCCGAAATGGAGATGACATGTTTCTTATAGAGTGGATTGGTCATCGTCTGCATTCCCTTTGACATCATTGGAGGTTTTTCGGGCACAAAAAAAAGCCCCTGAAACAGGGGCTTTTTTTAAAAATAACTGGGGATCTTTGGGGTGGGAACCGGAAACAACGGGGCCGCTCTGGTGCGCACCACCCGTCTGCAAGGCTGTTTTCTGAATCAAAAACTGCATCGTTTCGTCCCGACCTTTTTCAAAACCGGACAGATTATAGGGCCGCTTTTTTAATTGTCAAAATTTTATTTACGATGCCAATTTCAGCATGAAAAACGTTTAAGTGGCGGAAACATGACGACAAATCCACACTTTGTGCGTCTCTTGCAGCGATTCCCCATCGCGGGCCATGGCGCGCAAATAACCGAGTCTGTGGTGCCCTTCCAGCAGGCAGTAGGGGCGGGGCAGGGGATGACCGTTCGGGTAGCTGGAACCCTCTTCCGGCACCAGCACGATGACAGGTTCGGGCCAGGTGCCTTCGCTCAGCATCTTCTCGCCGAGCCAGGAGCGACGCACATAGCGGTTGCTGCGCAGCATCTCGCCCCAGCGCTCGATCACCTCCATATGGCGGGAGTCCACCTGATCCACCAGTTGCACGGTGGGCCAGCTTTCACAGGTGAACTGATGGTTGGCGAGATCGATAAAGCTCCAGTTGGACTCAAAACCGCGCCAATGGCGGTAAATCCACTGGGAAAGCACATTTTCAGGAATAAAGGGCACCAGCGGCGCGACCCGTTCAAGATAGGCGGGCAGGGACTCTGTCTTGCGTTCATCCCTGAAGTTGAGGGGCGCCAGTTGTTGGAGCAGTCGGTAATTGAGCATAAGTGGCCTCCCGGTACCTGATTTCACCCTACCCCCATTTATGTCCCATTCCTACCCCGGCAGGGCTGCAAATACAGCAAGTTATCCCGCTTTGCTGCACAAACAAGCGCGACTTGTTCGGGATTTGTGCAATCGCATCGAAAGCGTAAAAAAAGCCTTTACCTTTGATCTCCACTTTGTATACTACGCCTCGTTTGTTGCAGGGGCGTAGTTCCAATTGGTAGAACAGCGGTCTCCAAAACCGATGGTTGCGGGTTCGAGTCCTGCCGCCCCTGCCATTTTCAGAAAGGCCAGCTCATTGAGCTGGCCTTTCGCATTTCCGGCGTTCGCCAATTTATCCCTCTCTCCTTTCTCTTCTCTCTTCTCTCTTCTCCTTCTAGCCGCTAGCCCCGGTGACTGTGGCCACATTGATCTCGATGTCTGCCGCAAGAGCGTTCAATGTGCAGCAACCCGCTGTTTCAGGACGGTGACCAGCCTCTGGTGGCGGGCGGGGAGCGGCCACTCGGCGCGGTAGATCAGCCAGAGGGTGTCGATCACTTCAATGCTGCTCTGGATCACCCGGATCTTCTCCTGCTGGGCAAAGGCGGTGACGGCGAAGCGGGGCAGTACGGTAAAGCCAAGGCCACGGGCGACCGGCTCCAGGATCAGGCCGATCTGGTTGGTAAAGCCGCGCAGGGGGATCTCGTCAACGCGCTGGCCGGGGTAGCGTCGTCCCAACAGGCGTTGTGCCATGCTGCGGCCATCCGGGTGGTCGATAAAGCCGAGCTGACAGAGGTGCTGCCAGCTCTGCTCCTCGCCGTCGTTGGGCACCACCAGACAGAGGGGCTCGCGGGCGAAGGGCTCGGCGGCGATGCTGGGGTGTTCAGGCGGTTGATCCACCAGTCCCAGATCGCTGCGCCCTGCCAGTACCGCCTGCACTATGTCGGGGGTGGGGGCAAAGCGGTGCTGGATGGTGAGTCCGGGGTGCTCCTGTTGCTGGTCGAGCAGCAGGGGATAGAGCAGCAGACCGATGCTACCCGGGGTGGACAGGGTGATGGCGCCGTGGTGAGGGTCATCGTCAGAGAGGCGTGCCCGCAGCTGTTCGGCGGCCTGCGCCTGCTGGCGGGCGAAGTCGAGCAGCATCAGCCCGCGCGGAGTGAGCTCCAGCTGACGGGGCTTGCGCAGCAGCAGGGGGCCAAATTCGGCCTCGAGGCGCGATATATGCTGACTGACGGCGGCCTGAGTGAGATCCAGCCGCTCGGCGGCACGGGTAAAACTGCCGGTTTCATGCACCACCACCAGGGTGTGGAGCCAGAGTGGATTAACCATAAATTTAATTTATGCCTTCCATTAGTTTGACCTTATTTTTCATTATGTCGCCCCTTCCTATCATGTCACCTGTTTCCCACACACAATTTCAAGGTGACGTATGACCTATCCACGTAACTTCTCCCACATCGGCATCACGGTGACTGACCTCGACAAGGCAGTCGAGTTCTATACCAAGGTGATGGGCTGGTATCTCATCATGCCGGCGACCACCATCACCGAGGATGACTCCGCCATCGGCGTGATGTGCAACGACGTGTTTGGCCCGGGCTGGGGCTCCTTCCGTATCGCTCATCTCTCCACCGGCGACAAGATCGGCATCGAGCTGTTCGAGTTCCCCAACAGCGAGCGCCGTGAGAACAACTTCGAATTCTGGAAGAGCGGGGTGTTCCACTTCAGCGTGCAGGATCCGGATGTCGAGGGGCTGGCGGCGCGCATCGTCGCGGCGGGCGGCAAGCAGCGGATGCCGGTGCGCGAGTACTACCCGGGCGAGAAACCCTACCGCATGGTCTACATGGAAGATCCCTTCGGCAATATCGTCGAGATCTACAGCCACAGCTATGAGCTGACCTACTCCGCCGGTGCATATCAGGGGTAAGTGACAGGCCGCCTTCGGGCGGCCTGTCGCTTTGTTGTTACAACAGTCAGTAGCATGGAATAGCGATCTGGTTCACACGAATAGCGCGTTCTGTTGTTGATAGATGGGAAAATATACAGATTCACTAAAGTCTGTTCATATTGCGGCCGATAGCCTTTGATACATCAGGGTTTTCCCTGCCTGACACAACAACAAGGATTCGTCGTCATGACCCTCTCTCTGCGCGGCAAGCTGCTGGCCACCAGTCTTGGTGTGGTGCTGCTGATGGCATCACTGCTCGGCATCGTTGCCTTTCACACCCTAAAATCCCGCACCATGAGCGCCATCCAGAGCGAGGCGGTCAACTATGGCCACGCCTACTCGGTCGCCATCGGCGACTGGATGACGGATCGCAAGAACACCGTCCATGCGCTGGTCAACCTGATCAGCGATAACCCCCAAGCCGAGCTGGTGCCGCACCTGAAGCAGGCCTACACCTCCGGTGGGTTCGGCCTCACCTATTTTGGCTCCGCGCAGGGGGTGATGACCCGGCAGGATCCCTCCCTCAACACCGGCAACTATGACCCGCGCGAGCGTCCCTGGTATCAGGATGCGGTGAAAGCGGGGCAGCTGATCGTCACTGCCCCCTATGTCAGCGTCACCATGCAGAAGCTGGTGGTCACTCTTTCCGAGCCGGTGCGCCATCAGGGCGAGCTGGTCGGTGCCGTGGGGGCCAACCTGGCGCTCGACAAGCTGATCGACGAAGTACTGGCGATGAAGGTGCAGGGTGAAGGCTATGCCATGCTGCTCGACAGCAGCGGCCTCATCGTCGGCCATCCGCAGAAGGATCTGGCACTCAAGCCCATCGCCGAGCTGGCGCCGGGACTCTCTGCCGCCACCTTCCAGCAGTGGGGCCGCGAAAACAGCGAGCTGCACGCCGCCACCCTCGACGGGCGGGATGTGCTGCTGGCGGTACAACCGGTACCGGGCACCGACTGGCTGCTGGCCATGGTGATGTATCGCGATGTGCTGGAGGCGCCGCTCAGCAGTCTGCTGTGGGAGCTGGTGGGGTTGACCCTGGTGCTGATGCTGGTGTTCAGTGCCCTGCTCACCGCTACCTTCAAATACCTGTTCGCCGATCTCGGCCGGGTCGCGCACGCCCTGCACGACATTGCCCACGGCGAGGGGGATCTCACCGTTCACATCAACACTCACAGCAAGGATGAGGTGGGTCAGCTGGCCCAGAACTTCAACCAGTTTGTGGCGCGGCTGCACGGTATCGTCAGCCGGCTGCGGGATGTGACCGTCGAGCTGGCGGCACAGTCTCGCGTTCAGGCGGCCGGGGCGCAGGCTCGCAGTCAGCGGGTGCGCCAGCAGCAGGACGAGATCGTGATGGTGGCGACCGCGGTGACCGAGATGGCTTCCGCTACCCAGGAGATCGCCGGCAACGCCGAGTTTGCCGCCACCACCGCCACCGATGCGGTCGCACTGGCGGTCGCCGGCCAATCCCAGGTTGGCCAGAGTCAGCGCAGCATTACCGGTCTGGCGGACGAAGTGGCCGATGCCAGCCAGATCATCAATGAGCTGGACAGCCATGCCCAGAAGATCAGCGGCATTCTGGCGACCATCAGCGGCATCGCCGAGCAGACCAACCTGCTGGCGCTCAACGCCGCCATCGAGGCGGCCCGGGCCGGTGAGCAGGGCCGCGGTTTCGCGGTAGTCGCGGACGAGGTGAGGGTGCTGTCGCGCCGCACCCACGACTCCACCGACGAGATCCAGCAGATGATCGAGACCCTGCAGCAGACCACCCGTCGCGCCGTGGGTGGCATGGAGACCAGCCGTCAGCTGGCGGGTACCAGCGTCGAGGATGCGGAAGCGGCCAACCAGAGCCTTGCCCGGATCAACGAGGCGATCGGCTCCATCAGCGACATGGCGACCCAGATCGCCGCAGCGGCCGAGGAGCAGACTTCGGTGACCGGCGAGATCAGCCGCAATACCGAGAATATCCGCCACGTCTCGCAAGAGCTGGCCGAGCAGGCGGGCAGCGAGGCGGCGCAGGCGGCCGAACTCAAGTCGCTGACCGAGCGGCTGGAGCAGGAGATCGGCCGCTTCCGGCTCTGACATCCCGCCACACCAGCAACAGAAAGGGCAGCCCGCGGGCTGCCCTTTGTTATTTCACGACTGGCTTAAGGGTTCTGCTTGACCCAAATCAGCTGGTCGGTGGCAAAGCCCAGCGACTTCGCCTTGGCGACCAGCGCATCCACCTTCGCCTTGGGCGGGTTGGGTGAGCGGGAGAGGATCCAGAGGTAGTCGTGGTTGTAGCTGGTCACCAGCGAGAGCTGGTAATCGGGGTCGAGGTCGATGACGTTGTAGCCGCCGTAGAAGGGGCCGAAGAAGCTCACCTTGAGCCGCGCCTCGTCAGGACTATCGACGAAGTAGGCCTTGCCCTCGGCTTCGCGCCAGCTGCCATCGCTCTGCTTGCCGCGGTTGAGTACCTTGACGCCGCCGTCATCGCGCAGGCTGTAGGTGGCGCTCACCTGCTCCAGCCCCCGCTCGAAGCTGTGGTCGAGGCGGGCAATTTCGTACCAGGTGCCGAGATAGCGATCGAGCTGAAAGCCGGTGACGGGGCGGATGCCGTCGGCAATCCCGGTACAGGCCGTCAGTAGCAGGGTGGTGAACAGGCAAAGCAGTGAACGCATAAGTAATCCCTCTCTTGTTATCCCTCGATGATGCGCAGCTGGCCATCCCGGAAGCGGGAGGCCTGATCCGTCGGCGTGCTGCCGAAGAAGCGCTTGTACTCCCGACTGAACTGGGAGTTGCTCTCGTAACCGACTCTGGCCGCCGCGGTGCCCGCCTTGATGCCATCGTGCAGCATCATCATCCGCGCCTTGTGCAGGCGAAACGACTTGATGTACTGCAGCGGCGAGGTAGCGGTGACCGCCTTGAAGTGGTGGTGAAAGGCGGAGACGCTCATGTTCACCTCCCGCGCCAGCTCCTCCATGGTGAGGTTGTCGGCATAACGGGACTCTATCATACGCAGCACCCTGGCGATCTGGCCCACATGGTTGTGGCGATTGGCGAGCGCCTGCAGCGCCGGGCCGCCCCCCTCGGTGAGAGCGTGGAACAGCATTTCCCGCACCGTCTGCGGCCCCAGCACCCTGGCGTGCAACGGGTTGTCCATCAGCTCGATCAGTCGCTCGGCAGCGCAGAACATGGTTTCGGACAGGGGGACCGAGTGGACGCCGCTCTTTTGTGGCGCGGGGGCGGGCAGGGCATCGCCAAGCTCCAGCAGCAGCTCTTGCAGGGTGACCAGATCGATCTCGATGGTAAACCCGATAAGCGGCTGCTCGGGGGAGGCGAAGCACTCGCACTCGCAGGGGAGCGGCAGGGTCATCAGCAGATAGTGGTTGGGGTCGTAGCGAAACACTTGATCCGCCAGATAACCCACCTTGTGTCCCTGCAGGATAACGATCATCCGCGGTTGGTAGAGCACCGGGGTGCGGCCATGGTGCTCGGTGGTATAGATGAGGTTGACCTGTTTCACCGGTGATGGGGTGATGCCGGGGGCGGTGACGTGGCGGGTCAATCTGGTTGCGAGGTCGCTGTAACGGTTTTGCATGGGGGCTCTTTGATTCGACAGTTCCGGTTTTCGCTACTTTGTAGAAATAGGCAAGAATCAAGCAGGATGTTGTCTTGATGGTAGGGTGGTTCTGGAGAAAAATGCAATCACGATTTCGCGGCCAGGCCGCCCTGACTATCAGAAGAAGGCAATGTCGATGAACAACTTTACTCTCCATACCCCGACCAAAATCCTGTTCGGCCAAGGGCAGATCGCCCAGTTGCGCGAGCAGCTCCCGAGCGATGCCCGCGTCATGATCACCTATGGCGGCGGCAGCGTGGTACGCAGCGGCTTGCTGGAGCAGATCCGCAACGAGCTGGCCGGCATGACCCTGTTTGAATTTGGCGGCATCGAACCGAACCCGGCCTACGAGACCCTGATGGGCGCCGTGGAGCTGGCCCGTGCCGAGCGGGTCGACTTCCTGCTCGCCGTTGGCGGTGGTTCCGTGCTCGATGGCACCAAGTTTATCGCCGCTGCCGCGCACTACGATCTGGCCAAGGATCCCTGGCACATTCTCGAGACCGTCGGCAGCGAAGTGCGTTCCGCCATCCCGCTTGGTTCCGTGCTGACCCTGCCGGCGACCGGTTCCGAAATGAACATGGGTGCCGTCATCACCCGTCGCAGCAGTGGCGACAAGGTGCACTTCTTCTCGCCGTTCGTGATGCCGCGCTTCGCCGTGCTCGATCCGGTGCTCACCTACACCCTGCCCGAGCGTCAGGTGGCGAACGGGGTAGTGGATGCTTTCGTCCACATCGTGGAGCAGTACCTCACCTATCCGGTCAATGCCAAGGTGCAGGATCGCTTCGCTGAAGGCTTGCTGCTGACCTTGATCGAAGAGGGCCCCAAGGCGCTGGCCGAACCGCACAACTATGAGGTGCGCGCCAACATCATGTGGAGCGCCACCATGGCGTTGAACGGCCTGATCGGCGCCGGTGTGCCGCAGGATTGGGCCACCCACATGCTTGGTCACGAGCTGACTGCCCTGCACGGCCTCGACCACGCCCAGACTCTGGCGGTGGTGCTGCCTGCCCTGCTGCAGGCCAAGCGCAAACAGAAACATGCCAAGCTGCTGCAATACGCAGAGCGGGTGTGGGGTCTGAACAGCGGCAGCGAAGCGGAGCGCATCGATGATGCCATCGCCGCGACCCGCGACTTCTTCGAGCGGATGGGGGTCAAGACCCGACTGCGCGACTACGGTCTGAAAGATCTGGGTATCGACACCCTGATCGGCAAGCTGGGGGAGCACGGTATGACTGCCATCGGCGAGCACGGCGATATCGATCTGGTGCAGAGCCAGCATATTTATGAAGCGGCCTGGTAAGGGCCGCCAATCGGTGCCAAACGGGCGAAACGATTGAATTGTCGGGGCCCTCTCCCGCCATCTGGCGGCTGAGCGGCCCCGCTTTTGTTGGGAAAATGTTACTTTTCGGCGTTTCGCTGCGAGAAGTGAGACGAAAGCGGATTTCGTAAGAACAAAAAACGCTAAGATAGAGGGCCGGTAAAACATTTTTTTTGACTGGTTGGATCACTTTTTTCAGCCGTTTTTACTGGTATAAGCCTCTAATTTGGTTTGTTTTTTTTAATCTTAGCCAGGGATGGGCTGAATTCTGTACGAGTGCCGTCGGGACTGCGGTTGTAATAAAACTCCAAAATTTGATACTAATCACCTTCGCGCCTGAAAAGCGGGGGCCTGACCATGACAGGAGGTTGAGGTAAAGCCTACTGATTTTCATAACAAAGAGCCCTGGACCTGCACTTTGGTCATGTCTTGTTTCGTCAGAAGTGAGACACTGGGCAGCGATTGTTTATTAACCATCAGGGAATAGTCATGCAGATTGGAATACCGAGAGAGAGTCTCGCCGGTGAGACCCGGGTCGCAGCGACCCCGGCTACCGTCGAGCAGCTGAAAAAGCTCGGCTTCGAGGTCGCCATCGAGACCGGCGCAGGCCTGTCGGCCAGCTTCGATGATGCCGCCTTCGAGGCTGCCGGTGCCAGCGTGGTGCCGAATGTCTGGCAAGCCGACCTTATCTTCAAGGTCAATGCGCCGACCGATGCCGAGATCGCACAAATTAAAGATGGCGCCACTCTGGTGAGCTTCATCTGGCCTGCCCAGAACCCTGAGCTGGTCAAGAAGCTGTCCGAGCGCAACATCAATGTGATGGCGATGGATATGGTGCCGCGGATCTCCCGTGCCCAGTCCCTCGATGCCCTCTCCTCCATGGCCAACATCGGTGGCTATCGCGCCGTGGTTGAAGCTGCGCACCAGTTCGGTCGCTTCTTCACCGGTCAAATCACCGCAGCCGGTAAAGTACCGCCTGCCAAGGTACTGGTGATCGGTGCCGGCGTAGCCGGTCTGGCTGCCATCGGTACGGCCGGTTCCCTTGGCGCCATCGTGCGTGCGTTCGATACCCGTCTGGAAGTGGCCGAGCAGATCGAATCCATGGGTGGGGAATTCCTCAAGCTGGACTTCGGTGGCGAAGACGGTGCATCCAGCGATGGTTACGCCAAAGTCATGTCCGATGAGTTCATCAAGGCCGAGATGGAGCTGTTCGCCCAGCAGGCCAAAGAGGTGGACATCATCATCACCACCGCCCTGATCCCGGGCAAGCCGGCTCCCAAGCTGATCACCAAAGAGATGGTCGACAGCATGAAGCCGGGCTCCGTCATCGTGGACATGGCCGCTCAGGCTGGCGGTAACTGTGAATACACAGTGCCGGGCGAACTGCATGTCACCGACAACGGCGTCAAGGTGATCGGTTACACCGATCTGCCGGGTCGTCTGCCTGCCCAATCCTCCCAGCTCTACGGTACCAACCTGGTCAACCTGATGAAGCTGATGTGCAAGGAGAAGGACGGCAACGTTGCCATCGACTTCGAAGACGTGGTTCAGCGCAACATGACGGTGATCCAGGCCGGTGAAGTGACCTTCCCGCCGCCCGCCATCTCCGTCTCTGCTGCCCCGCAGAAACCGGCCGCCGCCAAACCGGCAGCCAAGAAGGAAGAGGCCAAGCCCTCCAACAAGAAGTTCGTGTTCGGTGCTCTCGGCATCGCCGCCTTCGGCTGGATTGCGTCCGTTGCCCCGGCAGCCTTCCTCTCCCACTTCACCGTATTCATCCTGGCCTGTGTGGTTGGTTACTACGTGGTGTGGAACGTATCGCACGCCCTGCACACGCCGCTGATGTCGGTCACCAATGCCATCTCCGGCATTATCGTGGTCGGTGCCCTGCTGCAGATCGGGCAAGGGTCGACTCTGGTTACCGCATTGGCCTTCATCGCCGTGCTGATTGCCAGTATCAACATCTTCGGCGGCTTCACCGTCACTCAGCGCATGCTGAAGATGTTCCGTAAGGATTAAGGGGGTTTAACGTGTCTCAAGGACTGGTAACAGCATCCTATATCGTTGCCGCCGTGCTCTTCATCCTCAGTCTCGCGGGACTGTCGAAGCAAGAAACGGCCAAGCATGGCAACTTGTTCGGTATCGCGGGTATGGCTATCGCCCTGCTCGCCACCGTATTCAACCCGGAGACCAGTGGCGTTCACTGGATCATCCTGGCCATGGTGATCGGCGGTGCCATCGGCGTGCGTCTGGCGCTCAAGGTCGAAATGACCGAGATGCCCGAGCTGGTGGCCGTGCTGCACAGCTTCGTGGGTATGGCGGCAGTGCTGGTGGGCTTCAACAGCTTCATCGATCTGCACCCCTCTGCCCCTGCTGAGGTGGTCGTCTCCGTCGGTTCCAACCTGGATGCCACCCTGGCAGCCGCCCGTGCGGCGTTCGAGCAGGCCAACAGCGTCGCCCAGGTCGAGCACCTGACCGGCGCCATGCTGAACATCCACCTGGTCGAGATCTTCCTGGGCGTCTTCATCGGTGCCGTAACCTTTACCGGTTCCGTGGTTGCCTTCGGCAAACTGCGTGGTCTCATCTCCTCCAAGCCGCTGATGCTGCCACACCGCCACAAGCTGAACCTGCTGGCCGTGGTCGCTTCTCTGGCGCTGATGGTCTACTTCGTCAACGCGGGCGGCTCTACCTTCGCCCTGCTGGTGATGACCTTGATCGCCTTCGCCTTCGGCTGGCATCTGGTTGCCTCCATCGGTGGCGCAGACATGCCGGTGGTAGTCTCCATGCTGAACTCCTACTCCGGTTGGGCGGCAGCGGCGGCGGGCTTTATGCTCTCCAACGACCTGCTGATCGTCACCGGTGCCCTGGTGGGTTCCTCCGGTGCGATCCTCTCTTACATCATGTGTAAGGCGATGAACCGCTCCTTCATCTCCGTGATCGCCGGTGGCTTCGGCTCCGATGGCGTGGCCTCCACGGCTGATCAGGAGATGGGCGAATACCGCGAAACCAGCGCCGAGGAAGTGGCTGACCTGCTGAAGAACTCCAGCTCCGTCATCATCACCCCGGGCTACGGCATGGCGGTGGCGCAGGCCCAGTATCCGGTGGCTGAAATCACCCAGAAGCTGCGTGACCGCGGCGTCAAGGTGCGCTTCGGTATCCACCCGGTTGCCGGTCGTCTGCCTGGCCACATGAACGTGCTGCTGGCGGAAGCGAAAGTCCCGTATGACATCGTGCTGGAAATGGACGAGATCAACGACGACTTCGCCGATACCGATACCGTGCTGGTGATCGGTGCCAACGACACCGTAAACCCGGCCGCGATGGAAGATCCGGGCAGCCCGATCGCCGGTATGCCGGTGCTGGAAGTGTGGAAAGCGCAGAACGTCATCGGCTTCAAGCGTTCCATGAACACTGGCTACGCCGGTGTCCAGAACCCGCTGTTCTTCAAGGAAAATACCCAGATGCTGTTTGGCGATGCCAAGGCCAGCGTCGAGGCAATCCTGAAAGCACTGTAAGTGCCATTCAGAGAGTGAATATCAAGGAGGCTTCAGCCTCCTTTTTTATTGCTCATCCCTTGTATATCCTCAATCCATACGGACCATGAGGGATCTCCATGATGTGGTGTCAGGGTTGGCGAAGGATCGGGTTGTACGGCTGGCTGCTGGCCTCCCTGTTTGGTGCTGGTTCGGCCGTAGCGGCGGACGAGCCGCCGACTCTGACGCTGCTGACCGAGCTGTGGCCCCCTTATGTGATGCGTGGTGACAATGGCGAGCTGGCTGGCGCCGATCTCGATCTGGCCTGTACCGTGTTGCGCCAGATGGGTTATCGCACCGAAATCAGGGTGCTGCCCTGGAAGCGGGTTCTGCAGCAGGCCCGTCTCAGGCAGGGGGATGCGGTGCTCGATGTCTTCTTTGAACCTTCTCGCCAGCACTGGCTTCACTACCCCGAAGAGCCGCTCTCTTACAGCGGTGAAGTGCTCTTCTATCCGACGGTTCGTCCGGTTGATTTCAGGCAGCTATCCGACCTCAAGGGTCTGCGGATAGGTATTCAGGAAGATTATGCCTATAGTCCCGATTTTCTGACCGATCCCGGGGTGATCCGGATGCCGATGACGGGGGAGGGGAATGCCATCAAACAGCTGCATTTGATGATGGCCGGTCGGCTGGACGGGGTGGTGCTCAATGAGCGGGTCGGTCGTTATCTGCTGCATACCCAGGGGTTGCAGGATCAGGTGAGCCACGGCTCGCGCCTGCTGACCGACGACAACCGCAACTTCCTCGCGTTTACCCACAAGCCCGGCCACGACCAGCTGGCTATCCGCTTCTCCTCTGCCCTCAAGGCATTCAAACAGACTCCCGCCTACAAGCAACTGCTGGCCCGCTATCACCTCTGAGTTGCCGCCCTGCTGTGCGCCGCTTCACAATTTGTCGCACTTTGTTAAAAGGTGGGCATAATGGCGAACAAAAAGGGGATGCCGCTCAACATTAGTTGATCTTGTTGATAGTAGAATCAACTGCGGTTTACTCAAAGTTACTCATATATGTCCACAGCAGCCACCACTGACCTGATCAATTCGTTAACGGATGAAGAACGTCATCTGATCGCCAGTTTCGAGCCCGCGGTCGAGGCGCTGGCCGCGCTGTTTGGCGCAGGGTGCGAAGTGGTGTTGCATGCGTTCGATACGCTGGATGCATCGGTCATCAAGATTGCCAACGGCCATGTCACCGGTCGCCGGGAGGGGGCGCCGGTCACCGACTTTGCCCTCAACCGCTTGCAGGGGGGGGCGGGCAGCCAGTGGAGCAGCTACTTCAGCCGTACCCGCGACGGGACGCTGATGAAGTCCTCCTCCATCACCATCAGCAACCGGCAGGGCAAGCCCATCGGCATGCTCTGCGTGAACTTCAGTCTGGATACCTCCCTTGGCAGCCTGCTCGATACCTTTGCGCTGCCAGCGGCACCGGCGCCGCTCAACAACGAGACCTTTGCCAGCTCGGTGGATGATCTGGTGACTCAGGTGATTGAGAAGGTGGATCGGGACGATTCGCTCTCCTGCACGGTGCGCAACAAGGAGATAGTGACCCGGCTCTTCGACATGGGGATCTTCGAGATCAAGGAGGTGGCCCAGCTGGTTGCCCGGATGCTCGGCATCTCCCGTCATACTGTTTATCTGCATATCCGCAACCACAAGGCGGATCTGAACAAGCAATAACTGCCTGCGGGCACCCTGAACATGAGAAACACTGCGATGAAAGCACAATGGACCGACTTTATTACCCTGCTCAAGCGTGAAGTGGTGCCGGCCCTGGGCTGTACCGAGCCGATGTCGGTGGCGCTGGCGGCGGCCAACTGCCGCAAGTTGCTGGGGGAGACCCCGACCCGCATCAGCGTCTGGGTCAGTGGCAATCTGTTCAAGAACGGCATGGGCGTCGGGGTGCCGGGCACCGGCATGATCGGTCTGCCGGTGGCTGCTGCGGTCGGCATCACCGGCGGCAATCCCAATGCCGGGCTGGAGGTGCTCAAGACCCTCACACCAGAACAGGTGGAAGCCGCCAAGGCGCTGCTGCCCGCCATCAAGGTGGACGTGAAGGATGTGCCGGACGTGCTCTACGCCGAGGTGCTGGCCGAAGTTGAAGGGCACAGTGCCCGGGTTGTGATCTGTACCGACCACACCCGCATCATCCTGATGGAGAAGGATGGCGAGGTGCTGATGGAGCAGGCCAGTGCCCCCGGCGTGCAGATCCAGCCCGCCAAATCCGCCAAACCGACCATGACCCTGCGGGAGATCGTCGATTTTGCATTGGAAGTGCCGCTGGCGGAGATCGACTTTATCCGCGAGGCCGCCACCATGAATCAGGCGCTGGCAGATGAAGGGTTGCAGGGTTACGGCCTGAAGATCGGCAAGATCCTTACCGAGCAGGTGGAGCGCAAGCTGCTCTCCGATGACCTGATGACCCTGGCGATGCGCCTCTCCTCCGCTGCCTCCGATGCGCGGATGGATGGTGCCATGCTGCCCGCCATGTCCAACTCCGGTTCCGGCAATCAGGGCATTGCCGCCACCATGCCGGTGGTCGCGGCTGCCCGCTTCCTCAAGGCGAACGACGAGCAGCTGACCCGGGCACTGGTGATGAGCCATCTGGTGGCCATCTACATCAAGACCTATCAGAACAAGCTGTCGGCCCTCTGCGCCGCCAGTACCGCCGCCATGGGGGCCGGTGCCGCCATCACCTGGCTGCTGGGCGGCCAGTATCAGCAGATCAGCCACTGCATCAACAACATGATTGGCGATGTCTCCGGCATCATCTGCGACGGCGCGGGCAGTGCCTGCTCCATGAAGGTCTCCACCTCCACCTCGGCGGCGGTTAAGTCTTCGCTGATGGCCATCAACAACCTGCATGTCCCCCAGAGCGAGGGGATCGTCTCCGATGATGTGGACCAGACCATCGCCAATCTGGGACGACTCTCCAAAGAGGGGATGCTGGATACCGACATCGAAATCATCAATATCATGCGAGCGAAACAGCAGAAGCAGTGAATCTGTGACAAGGGGGCGATAGACCCCCTTGTTCTTGTCACGACGGCGCAGACCGTCTGACACGGTTGCCAGGGCAAGCATGGCGCTTGCTCTTGTTTCTCGGGCGCAAGCCCGCTTTTTGGGGAGTCATACCATGACATTTAGCGTTATCGGCAATCTGGCCATCGCCGCCATCTTGCTGTTCTTTCTCTACCGGTTACAGGAAAAACATGTGAGCTTCACCCGCCGGGTATTTGCCGGTCTGGGGCTCGGTATTCTGTTCGGCGCCGCGTTGCAACTGCTTTACGGTGCAGGTTCGCCCGTCATTGTTCAGACCATCGACTATCTGGATATCGTGGGTAGCGGCTATGTGAAGCTGCTGCAGATGATCATCATCCCGCTGATCATGGTCTCCATCATCAGCGCTATCTTGAAGCTCAATGGCGGCACTGCGCTGGGCAAGATCAGCGCCATGACCATAGGCGTGCTGATCTTCACCACCGCCATCGCCGCCGGGGCGGGCATCCTGATGTCCAACCTGTTTGGCCTGACCGCTGAAGGGCTCACCTCCGGTGCCGCCGAGAGCGCCCGTGGCGCCGCGCTGCAGACCACCCTCGGCAGCGTTGAGAGCATGTCGTTTGCCAAGATGATGCTGGAGTTTATTCCCGCCAATCCCTTCCTCGACATGACTGGGGCGCGCAAGACCTCCACCATCGCCGTGGTGATCTTCTCCATCTTCATCGGCCTCTCTGCCACCGGCATCGCCCGCAAGAAGCCGGAGATCTTCGCCAGCTTCAGCCACTTCGTGGCCGTGGCTCATGCCATCGTAATGCGAATGGTGACCCTGGTGCTGCGCCTGACTCCGTTTGGCGTACTGGCGCTGATGACCAAGGTGGTCTCCGGCTCCAACTATGCAGATATTCTCAACCTGCTCAGCTTTGTGATGGCCTCTTACGGCGCCATCGCCATCATGTTTGTCGTGCACCTGCTGCTGGTGAGCATGGTCGGCATCAACCCGCTGCGCTTCCTCAAGAAGATCACGCCGGTGCTGGCGTTTGCCTTCACCTCGCGCACCAGTGCGGGCTCCATCCCGATGAACGTGCAGACCCAGACCAAGTCGCTGGGTATTCCTGAGGGGATCGCCAACTTCGCCGCCTCCTTCGGTTCCACCATCGGTCAGAACGGCTGTGCCGGTATCTATCCGGCCATGCTGGCCGTGATGATTGCCCCGACCGTAGGGGTCAACCCGATGGATCCCGGCTTTATCATGACCCTGATCGCCATCATCACCGTCAGCTCCTTCGGGGTGGCCGGGATTGGCGGTGGGGCCACCTTTGCCGCGCTGATCGTGCTCTCAGCGCTGGACTTCCCGGTGGCGCTGGCCGGTCTGCTCATCTCCATTGAGCCGCTGATCGACATGGGCCGTACCGCGCTTAACGTCTCCGGCTCCATCACCGCAGGGATGGTCACCAGCCGCCTGATGGGCGAGACCGACATGCATGTGTTCAACAGCGATCACGAAGTGAGTCTGGACGGCGAAGAGTCTACCGTCTGATTTGCGTCGGTTGATCTGCCAGTGGAAAGGGGCGACCCTTTCCCGTCATAGACCGCAGGGAGGGCATGCCCTCCCTGCGCCATTGAGAGGAAAAACAATGAGAATTCTGATCATCGGTGGCGAAGCCGCCGGTATGAGTGCGGCCGCCAAGGCGCGCCGTCTGGCCAAAGATGCCGACATCGTGGTGTATGAGGCCTCCGAAGTGATCTCTTTCGGTGCCTGCGGCCTGCCTTACTTCGTCGGTGACGAGTTTCAGGAGCCCGGCTACATGGCCGAGTTCACCCCCGAGCAGTTCGCCGCCAAGGGGATCGAGGTCAAGATTAGCCATCGGGTGCTGAGCGTTGATGCAACTGCTCAGACCCTGGTGGTGGAGCATAACGGCGACACCTTCACCGATCGCTACGATCGGCTGATGATCGCCACCGGTGCCCGCGAAGTGATGCCCCCCATCCCCGGTCTGCAGCAGCAAGGGGTATTCGGTCTGCGCCGGATGGCCGACGGGCTGGCGCTTAAGGCGGCGGTGCAAGACAAGAATAATCGCCGCGCCGTGGTGATTGGTTCCGGCTTTATCGGGCTGGAAGTGGTCGAGGCGCTGGTCCATCAGGGCAAAGAGGTGCGCCTGATCGAACTGGCGGATCGAGTCATCCCCGATGCGTTTGATGGCGAGATCACCCAGCACATCGAAACCGAACTGCGCGAGCAGGGGGTCTCTCTTCATCTGGGTGAGCGAGTTGAAGCACTGCTGGGGGATGGTCGGGTGACCGGCGTGCGTACCAGCCAGGGCGAGTATGAGGCCGATATCGTGGTGGTCTGCACCGGGGTCAAGCCCAACACCGAGTTTCTGGCCGACACCGGCATCGAGCGGCTCGGAAACGGTGCCATCAAGGTGGATCGTCAGGGGCGCAGCTCGCTCGCCAACGTCTGGTCAGCCGGTGACTGTGCCAGCGTCTGGCACAGCGTGAAGCAGCAGCAGGTCTATGTGCCGCTCGCCACCATCGCCAACAAGCTGGGGCGCATGGTAGGCGAGAATCTGGCGGGTGCCGAGCAGGAGTTCCCCGGCACTCTGGGTTCCGCCGCGCTCAAGGTGCTGGGGCTGGAGGCGGGTCGTACCGGCCTCTCCGAGCAGGAAGCCAAGGCGATGGGCATCGACTATCGCACTGTGGTGATCAAGGACAAGTGCCACACCAACTACTGCCCGGGTCAGTCCGACATTCACGTCAAGCTGGTCTATGAGGCGGGCAGCAAGCGGCTGCTGGGTGGTCAGATCCTCGGTCGCAAGGGGGCGGTCCACCGCATCGATGCGCTGGCAGTGGCTATCACCATGGGGGTGACCACCGAACAGCTCGGCATGCTGGATTTTGCCTACGCGCCGCCCTTCTCCCGCACCTGGGACGCCCTGAACGTGGCGGGTAATGTCGCGAAGTAGGCGTTGCGATGACGGCGTTGGGAAGTCGCCATCACGCTGAACCAGCTCTACAGAGCAATCTGCGGGTAACAGCTGAGGGTAAATTGCAGCGATAAAAAAACCGATGCCAAGGCATCGGTTTTTTGTTACCGGTTTATCCGTATCACTCAGCCACGGCCGAGGCGGTTCTCCGGGTAGTTCTTGGCCAGCACTTCGCGGGCATGCTTGGCCAGCTGGGGCATCTTCAGGGCGTCGTAAGACTCGACCATGATCTCCAGCGCCTTCTCGGTTTCGGCTGTGTCGGGGTAGGTCTCGACAATCAGCTTGGCCCGGTTGGCGGCTGCGACCAGTGCATCACGCTTCACGTAATACTCGGCCACGCTCAGGTCATATCGGGCCAGACGATTCTTCAGGCCAATCATGCGGGCGCGGGCATCGGCGGCATAGACGCTGTTGGGGTAGTTCTGCAACAGGGTCTTGAAATCCTGGAATGCCTGACGGGCATAAGCAGGGTCTTTGTCATCCCGATCGATACCGAACAGGCTCTGGAAGAAGTTGTAATCCGCCGCCATGTTGGTCAGGCCGCGCATATAGAAGACGTAATCGATATTTTTATGCGCCGGATTGAGGCGGATAAAACGGTCGATATTGGCGATCGCCTGAGCGGTATCATCCTGCTTGTAGTAGGCATAGATGAGGTCAAGCTGCACCTGATTGGAGTAGGCGCCGAACGGGTAGCGAGAGTCCAAAGCCTCCAGCAATTCAGTGGCTTGCACGTAATTGCCAACGTCCAGTTTGAGGCGTGCTTTCTGGTACAGGGTCTCCGGCGGTTCGTCGGGTACCTTGGGTTTGGTGCTGGAACAGCCTGTGATCAAGGTAGCGACCAAGGCGAGCGACATCAGCAGGTGAGACTTCTTTCCCATCAACAACATCCGGTCCATTTCCACGAAATTGGCAAAGTATCCGTTATGCTTGGCTAAAAGAAAAGCTAGAATACCCGGATTATTTCGAATTGATACCCCCCGCTCAAGAGACCATACATGAGCCAGCATATTGAACTGACAGGCGAATTCCAGGATCACCAATTCGGGCAGCGACTCGACCAGGCCCTGGCCGAATTGTTTCCAGACTACTCCCGCACCCGCATCAAGGAGTGGATTTTACAGGACAGAGTGACCCTGGACGGTCAGGTTGCCAACACCCCGCGCGAGAAGATTCTGGCCGGGCAGCAGGTGCATGTGAATGTCGAGCTGGAAGATGATACTCGCTGGGATGCCCAGGATATCGAGCTCAACATCGTTTATGAAGATGAACACATTCTGGTGATCGACAAACCGGCCGGACTGGTGGTTCACCCGGGCGCAGGTACGCCGGATGGCACCATCCTCAACGCCCTGCTGCACCGCTACCCCGGCATTGCCGAGGTACCCCGTGCCGGTATCGTGCACCGTCTGGATAAAGACACCACAGGTTTGATGGTGGTTGCCAAAACCGTACCCGCCCAGACCCATCTGGTGGAAGCGTTGCAGGCGCGCCAGATCACCCGTGAGTACGAAGCGATCGCCATCGGTCACATGACCGCAGGTGGCACCGTCGATGCGCCCATCGGCCGTCACCCGACCCAGCGTACCCATATGGCCGTGGTGCCCAATGGTCGTCCTTCCGTAACTCACTACCGGGTTCACGAGAAGTTCCGTGGCCACACCCGTCTGCGTCTGCGTCTGGAGACCGGCCGTACCCACCAGATCCGTGTCCACATGGCGCACATCAAACACCCGCTGGTGGGAGATCCCGCTTACGGTGGCCGTCTGCGCCCGCTGCGCAACGCGACCCCCGAGCTGACTCAGGCACTGCGCAACTTCAACCGTCAGGCGCTGCATGCCACCATGCTGCAACTGGCTCACCCCATCACGGGTGAAGTGATGCAGTGGCACTCAGCTACACCGCAAGACATGGTGGAGCTGATGGAAGTGCTGCGCGCGGATACTCTCGCCAATCCGGACGATCTGGTCTGGAACTGATGTGATCGGGCCTGCTGCGTCGGTTTCTGGCGTCATCCGGCCTGAACAGATGCCAAACGGGGTTCCCTTATAGGAGCCCCGTTTTTATATCGGTGAATTGAAGGAGTCACAGATGAAATGGATCGAACCCGACTGGCCAGCCCCGGCGTGTGTCAGGGCGTTGTCGACCACCCGGGATGGCGGCGTCAGTGAAGGGGTCTTTGTCGGCCTCAATCTGGGTGCCCATGTGGGGGATGAACCGGTGCGAGTCGAGGCTAATCGTACTGGCTTGCAGCAGGCAGCCGCCATCCCGGGGCCCCTCAACTGGCTCAATCAGGTGCACGGCACCGTGGTTCATCCGGTCAGCAGCCATTATCAGCAAGCACCGGATGCCGATGCCGCCTGCGCCCATGAGGCGGAGCTGACCTGCATCGTGATGACCGCCGACTGTCTGCCGGTGTTGTTTTGCGATCGGGCGGGTACCGTGGTCGCAGCGGCCCACGCAGGCTGGCGTGGACTGAAAGAGGGCGTGCTGGAGGCGAGCATCGTCGCCATGGGCTGCGAGCCGGGCGAGGTCCTGGCCTGGATGGGCCCGGCCATTGGCCCTACCGCATTTGAAGTGGGGGGAGAGGTGCGCGAGGCCTTTATGGCTGAGCAGGCTGAAGCAGAAGCGGCGTTCGTCCCTTCGTCCAACGACGGCAAATGGTTGGCGGATATCTATCAGCTGGCGCGGTTGCGCCTTGCCCGTGCCGGCGTTACCGCTGTCTATGGCGGCGAATACTGCACCTTCAGCGATAGCGAGCAGTTTTACTCCTATCGTCGCGACGGCCAGACCGGCCGGATGGCTTCCCTCATCTGGTTGGCCCGCTAAGCAATCACCCGCAAGTAATAGCCCGTCTCTCTCAAGACCAGAGCCATATGAGAGAGGCGGGGATCCTGCCCTCTCTCCGCTTTGCAGAAAAAATAACCAGCTCATGCCCTTGAAATAGCCCGTACGGGCCTCATCTTTCATCTCAGAAAGTTATGTTGTTTGCCGCGTAAGCGGCGTCTGCCTGTTTGAAGGGGGAGTGCAATGCGCCTCGATCGCCTTACCAGCAAATTCCAGATTGCTATTTCCGATGCCCAGTCTCTTGCGCTGGGTCGTGACCACCAATTTATCGAACCCGTTCACCTGATGACCGCACTGGTCAATCAGGATGGCGGCTCTATCCGTCCGCTGCTCACCCTGACCGGGATGGATATCAACGCCCTGCGCTCCCGCCTTGGCGAGGAGCTGGATCGCCTGCCGCGCGTCAGCGGCGTAGAAGGGGACGTGCAGCTCTCCAACGGCCTCGGCCGCCTGCTCAACGTCTGCGACAAACTGGCCCAGCAGCGCAAGGATCAGTTCATCTCCTCCGAACTGTTCGTGCTGGCTGCCCTCGACGACAAGGGAACGCTGGGTGAGCTGCTGCGCGCCCAGGGGCTGACCAAGGAGAAACTGGAAGCGGCCATCGACAAGGTGCGTGGCGGCAAGAAGGTGGAAGATGCCAACGCCGAGGAGAACCGTCAGGCGCTGGAGAAGTACACCATCGATCTGACCGAGCGGGCCGAAATCGGCAAGCTCGACCCGGTGATCGGCCGCGATGACGAGATCCGCCGTACCATTCAGGTGCTGCAACGCCGAACCAAGAACAACCCCGTGCTGATCGGTGCCCCCGGTGTCGGCAAGACCGCCATCGTGGAGGGGCTGGCTCAGCGAATCATCAACGGCGAAGTGCCGGAAGGGCTCAAAAACAAGCGGGTGCTGTCGCTGGACATGGGGGCGCTGGTGGCCGGTGCCAAGTATCGCGGTGAGTTTGAAGAGCGGCTCAAGGCCGTGCTGACCGATCTCGCCAAGGAGGAGGGCAACGTCATCCTCTTTATCGACGAGTTGCACACTATGGTTGGCGCTGGCAAGGGCGAAGGGGCCATGGACGCGGGCAACATGCTCAAGCCTGCGCTGGCCCGTGGCGACCTGCACTGCGTCGGTGCCACTACTCTGGATGAGTACCGTCAGTACATCGAGAAAGATGCCGCGCTGGAGCGTCGCTTCCAGAAGGTGCTGGTGGAAGAGCCGAGCGTGGAGGACACCATCGCCATCCTGCGCGGTCTGAAAGAGCGTTACGAGCTGCACCACCATGTGCAGATCACCGACCCGGCTATCGTGGCGGCGGCCCAGCTGTCGCACCGCTATATCGCAGATCGTCAGCTGCCGGACAAGGCCATCGACCTCATCGATGAGGCGGCAGCCAGCATCCGGTTGCAGATCGACTCCAAGCCGGAAGCGCTCGATCGCCTCGAGCGGCGCATCATCCAGCTCAAGCTGGAGCAGCAGGCGTTGATGAAAGAGGACGACGACGCCAGCCGCAAGCGTCTGGAGCTGATCAATCAGGAGATTGGCGAAAAAGATCGGGAATACAACGAGCTGGACGAAGTGTGGAAGGCCGAGAAGGCCGCCCTCGCCGGCACCCAGCATATCAAGGCTGCATTGGAGCAGGCCCGTCAGGATCTCGATGTGGCGCGCCGCGCAGGCGACCTGGGTCGGATGTCCGAGCTGCAATATGGCCGCATTCCGGAGCTGGAGAAACAGCTGGATCTCGCCACTCAGGCCGAGATGCAGGAGACCAGTCTGCTGCGCAACCGCGTCACCGACGTGGAGATTGCAGACGTGCTGGCCCGCTGGACCGGTATTCCGGTCGCCCGCATGCTGGAAGGGGAGCGCGACAAGCTGCTGCGGATGGAAGATCAGCTGCACAGCCGGGTGATTGGTCAGGAAGAGGCGGTCGATGCGGTCTCCAACGCCATTCGTCGCTCCCGTGCCGGTCTCTCCGACCCTAACCGCCCCATCGGCTCCTTCCTGTTCCTGGGGCCCACCGGGGTGGGCAAGACCGAGCTGTGCAAGGCGCTGGCCGAGTTCCTGTTCGATACCCAGGATGCCATGGTGCGGATCGATATGTCCGAGTTCATGGAGAAACACAGTGTGGCCCGTCTGGTGGGGGCGCCTCCCGGATACGTGGGTTACGAAGAGGGTGGTTATCTGACCGAGGCGGTGCGCCGTCGTCCCTACTCGGTGATCCTGCTGGACGAGGTGGAGAAGGCGCATCCCGATGTCTTCAATATCCTGTTGCAGGTGCTCGATGATGGCCGCCTGACCGATGGCCAGGGTCGCACCGTCGATTTTCGCAACTCGGTGGTGATCATGACCTCCAACCTCGGGTCGGATCTGATTCAGGAGCACCACTCCGAGAAGGATTACGACGAGATGAAGGCCATGCTGATGGATGTGCTGACCCGCAGTTTCCGACCGGAGTTTATCAACCGGATCGACGAGACGGTGGTGTTCCATCCGCTTGGCGAGGATCACATCAAGTCCATCGCCCGCATCCAGCTCAAGAGCCTGATGGGGCGACTGGAGGCTCAGGGTTACGAGGTGGAGGTGAGCGAAGCGCTGCTCGAGAAGCTGGTGCATGCCGGGTTCGACCCCGTCTACGGGGCGCGGCCTCTCAAACGGGCGATCCAGCAGAAGGTGGAGAACCCGCTGGCGCAGGCCCTGCTCTCCGGTCGCATCGTGCCGGGCAAAAAACTGGTGCTGGGGGCCGACAGCAATGGCCTGACCATGACCCAGTAACCAGTCTCGCATCTATGTTTGCAACGCCAGCCTTCGGGCTGGCGTTGTCATATCTGGTGGCGGGGATTCGGCAGAAAAAAACGGCAATCCGAAGATTGCCGGGAGGAATGTAGTGAAGCGACCTGACGTGGGTTGAGCGGGTCGCAGGGGCAAGCCCCGGTTTCGCCGTGGGCCATCAGGGATGACCACGCGACTTACAGCATGTCCGGACTGCGCTCGTTCAGTCCGCACCGCCACACACCTTCAGGGCTGACCCGCGTGCCACTGCGCACAGGCCAGACCAATGAAATAAACGCGTTTACAGCATGCCCGGGATAGCGGCCTTCATTTCAGATGGCCACACACCAACCTGTACCTGCCCGATATGCTCTTTTTGCAGCAGCAACATGGCCAGACGGGATTGGCCGATGCCGCCGCCGATGGTCTGCGGCATCCGTGCTGCCAGCAGATCCTGATGCCAGTCGTACTGCAGGCGATCCTCGTCGCCGGTGATGGCGAGCTGGCGGCGCAGCGCCTCGGCATCGACCCGGATCCCCATGGAGGAGATCTCGAAGCTGTCTTGCAGCACCGGGTTCCACACCAGAATGTCGCCGTTCAGACCCGCCAGACCCAGCTCGCTGTGGCTGCTCCAGTCGTCGTAATCCGGGGCGCGGACATCGTGACGCTCACCGTGGGAGAGGGCACCGCCGATGCCGATCAGGAACACGGCCCCCAGCTCTTTGGCGATGGCACGCTCGCGCCCCTTGGCATCTAGGTCCGGGTAACGGGCCAGCAGCTCTTCGCTGTGCAGGAACTGGATCTCGGCCGGCAGGAAGGGGGTCAGCTCATGCTCGGCACAGACCGCGCGCTCGGTGGCCTTGATGGCGGCCCAGATACCGCGCACGGTTTCCTGCAGATAGGCCAGATCGCGGCGCTCGCTCGGCATCACCTTCTCCCAGTCCCACTGATCCACGTAGACGGAGTGGATGGGGGTGAGCTTGTCTTCATCCGGACGCAGCGCCTTCATGTGGGTGTAGATCCCTTCGCCCGGGCCGAAGCCGAAGCGACCCAGGGTCTGGCGCTTCCATTTGGCCAGTGAATGGACCACTTCGTAGCTGTGCTCCGGCAGGGTTTTCACTTTGACCTGCACTGCATTCTCATGGCCAGAGAGGTTGTCCTGAGTGCCATCACCGACCCGGCTCAGAATGGGGGCTTGTACCTCCATCAGACCCAGCTGCTGGGCGAGTTGGCGGGAGAACATCTCTTTGACGAAGCTGATCTGCTGTTGGCTGCGAATGTAGTGCTGTTTCATGCTGAATTCCTGTTTCAAACCCCGTTGGATGTGGTGATTCTTCAACGGAATGCCAACCAAATTCAATATTCGATAATAGAAATAGGCTTTGTGTATTTTTTTCTTCAAAATAAGCCGTTATTTAATGAGGTATCGTCAACGGGAGTGCAAAAAAATGCCGGAAAATTACCGGATCGATAATCTCGATCAGGCCATCCTCACCGCCCTGATGGAGAATGCGCGGATCCCTTACGCCGAACTTGCGAAACAACTGGCGGTCAGCCCGGGCACCATCCATGTGCGGGTGGAGAAGATGAAACAGGCGGGGATCATCGAGGGGACACGGGTGCAGGTTAACCCCAAGAAGCTGGGTTACGACGTCTGCTGCTTTATCGGGATCAATCTGAAGAGTGCCAAGGATTACCCCTCGGCACTGGCCAAGCTGCAGGCGCTGGACGAAGTGGTGGAGGCCTACTACACCACGGGCCACTACAGCATCTTCATGAAGGTGATGACCCGCTCCATCGACGAGCTGCAGATAGTGCTGATCAACAAGATCCAGACCATCGACGAGATCCAGTCCACTGAAACCCTGATTTCGCTGCAGAATCCGATCCTGCGGGACGTGAAGCCTTGAGGTGGGTTGTATAAGGGGTAGGGTGTAGAGATCCATCTCCCGTGCGAAACCCTGACCCCTGATCAGGGTTCGATATAGGGGATGGCGTACTTGTCGTAGAGGGCCTTGAGGCTGCCGTTTCGCTTCATGCGCAGCAGTTCGGCATCGTAGGCCGCCATCAGGGCGGGGGTCTGTGCATCCGCCCGTGCACGGGCCCAGGTGTTGAAGTAGGGGCTGCTCTTGAGCGGTTTGGGCAGGTAATCGACTTTGCCTGTCAGCCCCTCCTCCTTGATTTGGGTGAAGGCGGTGACCAGCGGCATGGGCACGGTATCGATCCGTCCGGCCAGCAGTTTGCGCAGTTGCAGCTGGTTCATGGTGATCTCCTGGAAGTGATAGGAGGGGTCGGTCATCGCCACCGCCAGTTCAGGGGTGTAGGAGAAATCCTTGGTCACGCCGATGCGCCAGGGTTTGAGATCGGCCAGCGTTTCGTAGCGGATCTTCATCAGGTCCGCCTTGCGCACGAAGAAGTGCCAGCTGTGGCGAAGATGGGCCTGTTGGGGATAGATGAGATAACTCTCCCGCTCCGCCTTGTAGGAGTGGGTCATCACCAGGTCGCAGGCGCCAGTTTCGGCGTTGCGGGTGAGGCGGGCGCCGGAGTCGGCCAGCTCGATCCGAAAGGGCGTTTCCAGCTTGTCGAAGATGGCGGTGACGATGTCGATATCGAGCCCACGGGGTTTCTGATCGGCATCGAGAAACTTGAGCGGGGGCTCCATGGTGCCGCAGATCACCAGCTCTTTGGCGGGCAATCCGAGTGGAAACAGCAACCAAAACAGGGGGATCACACGCAAACTACGTCTCCTGAGCCCGTTTGAAGATATTCCAAGACCTGATTCCAGTATATTGGATGGCACCTGATCCGTTAGAAGCGACTGTTTATGGCAAATCCTGAAATCGAGAGCCCGCTGGACGGGATCGACAAGTTGACCGTCTCGCTCTACCGCCTTGGCTTGAGTGCGGCAGCCTTGTTGCTGCTTTGCCGCGGTGCGGCGCTGCTGAGCGGGATGGCACTGCTCCCGTCGGCACAATTGTTGATGTCACTTGCAGTGGCAAGCGCAATCTGCGGCTTCTCGCTGCATATCTACGACAAGCGGATTCGCCTGATTCTGCAGGGGTTTGGTTGGGGCGCACTGGCCCTGGCTGCGGTAGGGGCGCCGGATGCGCTGGTGCTGGGAGCTGCGTTGGCGACCCTCTCCGGGTTGGCGTTCAAGGAGCAGTTTTGCTTCGCCATTCCCGGCATCAAGCTGGTGCCCATTTTTTTGCCGGCGTTATGGCTGCTGGAGTGGTTGCGGGTGGAGTGGGCCGCCGCATTGGTGGCGCTGGTCTGCGGCGCCCTGTTGACTTTGCTGGCGCTGGCCAAGTGGCGGATGCCCCTGCACTTCGATATCGGTGACAAGGGGCGTTACCAGATTTAGGTCTGCTGGCACACCTTCATCTGCTGGTTGAGGGCCTGCATCACCTGACGGCGGCTGATGATGCCGACCACCTTGCCCTGTTGCAGCACCGGGTAGATCTTGGGCTTGGCGTCAGCCATCTGGCGGGCCAGCTCCAGAATACTCTCATCCGGCCCGACCGAGAGGGGCGAGCGGTTCATCAGATCCTCCACCCGGGTGCGGGTATCGCAGTGGTAGCTGCCGGTGAGCAGGCTGGGGATGCAGTCTTGTTCGGAAAGAAAGCCGATCAGCCGTTTCTGCTCATCCAGCACCGGCAGGCCGCCAAGACCCGATTGATGCAGGCGATCCAGCGCTTCTGCCAGGCCGAGTCCGGCAGTGAGGGAGTGGGTCAGGCGACCCATGTGGTGGTGTACTTTCAGCATGGTGGTGACTCCGCAAGAGGGGGATGCCGCCACTATGACGCGGGCGGGTAGCTCGCGACCAATGGCTTGTGCCGCAGGGATTGATAGGCACAAGCCATCGGCGGTGATCCGCTGGCAGGCGGGCTTCGTTCATGCAAGACCATGAAAGGGAAAGGAGAGCGTATGCGTGCATTGGTTACGGGCTGCGGCCGTCGACTCGGATTTTATCTCTGTGAACAGCTGGTGGCAGCGGGCTGGCAGGTGACGGGCAGTTATCGCAGCGAGCGGCCGGAGCTGGCCACGCTGGCTGCATTGGGGGTCGAGCTGGTGCAGGCGGATTTTGGCCGGGAAGAGGACGTTGGCAAGCTGATCGATGTGCTGGCTGCCCATCAGGATCTGGCGCTGGTGATCCACAACGCCTCGGCCTTCGAGCCGCAGGTAACAGATCCGGCGGCGCAACTGGCCCAGTTCGAGCAGTTCTACCGGGTACACATGGCGGCCCCCTTCCAGCTCAACCGGGCGCTGGCCCCCCGGCTGGCCAGCAATCCCAACGCCAGCATCATTCATATCACCGATATCTATATCCATGCCCCGGCCCCCCGTTTTGCCAGCTATGTGGCCACCAAGGCGGGAGCCCATTCGCTGGCCATGAGCTTTGCCCGGGAGCTGGCGCCTGCGGTGCGAGTCAACACCATAGAGCCGGGGCCAATCCTGTTTCTCGACGAGCATGACGAGGCATGGCGCCAGCAGGTGTTGGCGAAAACACCGCTGGCGCGGGAGGGGGGACTTGAGCCCATCTGGCAGGCGGTGCAGTTACTGATGGGGAACAGTTATATGACGGGGGCCAGCATCAAGGTAGATGGCGGGCGGGCGCTGGCCACTCTCTGAAGATTTGCCAAGCACCAGCGGCTCCAGCCCGACCTGCCGGGTCAGCAAGCCCTTGCCGGGTTTGAGCTTGCCCGACGGGGCGGGGAGCATCACTTGCAGCGCCACCTTGGGGTCATGCACCTCGCCATGGCCATAGAGCTCTGCCAGCAGCTCCGCCAGATAGGAATCGACCTCTGCCGAGGCAAAGTCACCGCTCCTGTTGCTGGCCAGAATATCGATGTCGAGCGGCCGGTCGTGCACCTTGCAGAGCGGATCGCTGCGATCCCGGCCGTGAGCCACTTCAAGGGCGACAAAGTGCTGCTTGAGGCGGGTGGCATCGAGCGGGCTCTCCACCACCAGCAGGCAGTTGAGAAAGTCGTGGCTGGAGTGCATTCCCACCGGCTTGGTGCGGATCACCGAACTCAGCCGCAGGGGGCCGACGTTCGCAAACAGCTCAGCCAGCGCGCGGCTGACATGAATATGCGGGTCAATATTGGAACCAATGCTACACAGATAGAACATGCTCACCTTCCCGGGGTTGGGCTCATCTGAAATGTATACGCAGCTCACGGTTATCGGATTAACTATGGCTTAACATTGTCTTATCTATTGTGATCCGGCACTGATTGGCAGAAAGGAGGTTTGCATGAGTGTGGAGCTGAAATGGGCGCTGTTGACCGCCTCGGGCGCGCTGGCGATGATCATGATTATCTGTCTGGCCTCTGTCGCGTTGGCGTGAATCACCACAATCCAGATAATACAAACCGGCCTGTTGGCCGGTTTTGTTTTTTGGGGCGGTGCGGCTATGCTGGCGCACCGGTGAGAATGCAAGAGAAGAGATGATGACCAAGGTTCGCCCACGCTCCCTGCTGCAGGTGGTATTGATGGGATTTGTGCTGGTGTTGATGCCACTGGGCGGCATGATCTGGCACAACAGCACCTCCCTTGCCCACCTCAGTCAGCTCACCAGCGACGAGATGGAGCGGGCGGTCAAGGATACCCGCCGCGCCACCCTGCTGACGGCGCAAGCCATCGATATCGAACGCACCTTGCGCCGTTTCGCGGTGCTGGGGGATCGCCGCAGTCTCACCAGCTACCAGCAGCAACTCGACGGGTATCGGGTGTTGCTGGCGGAACACCGCAACTCCATCACCGACGGCCAGCTTTACAGCGGGCTCGATCAGGGGCTGGCCTGGCTCGACAGCCTGCAGGATGCCGCGCTGGCCCGGGCGGCGGCAGCGGGGGACAAGCTTGAGCAGTTCAACGATGCCAACAAGCAGCTCGAAATAGTCACCCGCAGCCGGGTTGACGAACACATGGATCGGGTGCAGCTCACCATCGCCGGACTGACCAGTGAACTCTGGTGGGTGAGCGGAGCGGTGGCGGCGCTCAGCCTGCTGATGGTCTTTATCTTCACCTACCTCATCATCCACCCGGTACGACAGATTGAGTCGCGCATCTTGAGCCTGGGTGCCGGGGTCGAACCCGATCCCAAGCCGGTTGACGGCCCTGCCGAGCTGGTATTGCTGGGGGAGCGGATCGTCTGGCTGCACGACAAGCTCAAGGAGCTGGAGCTGCAGAAATACCAGTTCCTGCGTCATGTTTCCCACGAGCTCAAGACCCCGCTGGCGGTGCTGCGGGAGGGGACGGATCTGCTCTGCGAGCAGCTGGTCGGGCCTTTGACGCCGGATCAGCTGGAGATCTGCCAGATGCTCGACGAGAACAGTCGGCGTTTGCAGACCCTGATCGAGCGTCTGCTCGACTTCAACCGGCTCAGTCAGCAGGAGGCATTCGAACTGGAGCCCGTCCCCCTGCTGCCGATGTTGTCGGAACTTTCTGCCGAGTACCGGCTGGCATTGGAGTCCAAGCAGATCCGTGTACACTTGCCGACCGTGCCGGTTACCCTGTGGGCGGAGCCCTACCGGCTACGACTGATCCTCGATAACCTCTTCTCCAACGCCGTCAGTTACGGCGCCAGCGGAGGCAATATCTGGATCAGGGCAGGGCAGGATGAACAGATAAGCTGGCTGGAAGTGGCCAACGAGGGGCCCAAGATCCCCGTGGCCGATCAGCAACGCATTTTTGAACCCTTCGAGCAAGGCAGCACAGTGCGGCAAGGTCTCTTGAAAGGCTCGGGCATGGGCCTCTCCATCGCCCGCGAGTCTGCCAACAGCCTGGGGGGGGAACTGGTTCTGGTAGAGGATGAACAGGCGGATGTCTGTTTCAGGTTGACGTTGAAATGAGGACTATGAAGATACAACGCGTATTTCCAGCTCTGATGGCAGGGCTGCTCGCGGGTTGCTCCTTGCTGCCGCAACAGGCACAGCGGGAGTCCTCCGATATCGCTTTTGCCAAGCGGATGGAGTTTGCCAACAAGGAGATGCAGGTGCGTCTGCAATACTCCGACTGGCTGCTGGCCAGTCACCCCCAGCAACGGGTGCAGGAGCGTCAGCGTCTGAAAGGGGCCGACGATCTGGAGAGCCGGGTCAGTCTGGCGATGGTGGACTCCCACCCCGCTGAATCTGTGGCCAATCGCACCGCCGGTCTGGCGCGCCTGAAGCAGATGCTGCCCGAGCTGGGGCTCGATGCGCAGGCCTTTTTGCGCAGCTGGATCGCCCTCGGCGAGCAGCTGCTGGCTCGCGACAGCCGTCGTGATGACCAGAGTCAGGAGATCCAGCGGCTGCGCCGCCAGATCGAGCAGCTGACCGCTATCGACGACCAGCTCAACCAGCGCAAGCTGAACGAGAATCGTGAGGTAATACCATGAGCCGGATCCTGTTGGTGGATGACGACGTCAGCCTGCTCAAACTGATGAGCATGCGGCTGCGCAGTCAGGGTTATGAAGTGGATACCGCCGACAGCGCGGAAGGGGCTCTCGACCGGTTGCGTCAGCAACGGGCCGATCTGGTGCTGAGCGATCTGCGGATGGCCGGCATGGACGGTCTGGCGCTGTTCGAGCGGATCCAGGCCCAGTGGCTGGGGTTGCCGGTGATCATCATGACCGCCCACGGCACCATCCCGGATGCCATTCAGGCGACCCGCTCCGGGGTCTTCAGCTTTCTGACCAAACCCATCAACAAGGATGAGCTGTTCGCCACCATCGAACATGCGCTGAGTTTGACCCGGCCGAAACAGCAGCAGGAGTGGCAGTCGCTGATCCTGACCCGCAATCCCCAGCTGGAGCAGCTGCTGATCCAGGCTCACAGCATCGCCACCATGGAGGTGCCGGTGCTGATCATGGGGCCGTCAGGCTCCGGCAAGGGGGCGATGGCGCAGGCGCTGCATCAGGCCAGCCAGCGGCGCGACAAGCCGCTCCATACCATCAACTGCGCCGCCATTCCGTGGGCGTCACTCGACTTGCAGCTGTTTGGTGAAGATGGCCACTCAGGGCTGTTCGAACAAGCCAAGGGGGCGACCCTGTTTCTCGACGAGATTGGCAGCCTCTCCGAATCCCTGCAGGCCAAGCTGCTGCAGGTGATGGAGGAGTATGGTCAGGGCACGCCGGAGGTGCGGGTGCTCAGCTCCAGTCATCAGGATCTGGTCAAGGCGATGGAGGAGGGGCGCTTTCGGGAAGATCTCTTCTACCGTCTCAACGTCGCCAATATCACCTTGCCGTCTCTCAGTGCCCGCAGCGAGGATATCCCCCTGCTGGCCCGTCAGGCCCTCGACGATTACCGCAGTCGCAACGGCGACTGCGCCGCCATGGGCTTTTCACCCGAGGCGCTGGCGATGCTGGCAGCGGCGGCCTGGCCCGGCAACGTGCGCCAGCTCTGCAACGTGGTGGAGCAGCTCGCCAGCCTCTGTTGCAGCCCGGTGATCGGGGTCTCCATGGTGGAGTCCGCCCTGAGCGGTGGTGGCGGCGGCATCCCCTCGTTCAACGAGGCGCGGGCCGAATTCGAGAAGGAGTATCTGATCCGTTTGCTGCGCACCACCGAGGGCAACGTGACCCTGGCGGCCAACATGGCGGGCAGAAACCGTACCGATTTCTACAAGTTATTGAATCGGCACGGTATTGAAGCAGCAAACTTCAAATCGAAGGGATAAATCAGGCGGGATCAACCACCGCCGGAGCGGCATCGGCTTTTTGAGTTTTATGGGAGAGCCAGAGGCCGCTCGCCTTCATCAGGTAACCGAACAAGGCGCCAATGATGAGGGAGGGCAGGATCAGCCGCCACTCGCCAGCAGCTCCGAAGGTGGCACAGCAACCGGCAAAAGTGCCGGGAATGTAGCCGAGCCACTGCTGCTTGGCCTGTACGCACATCAGGGTGGCGACTACCCCCGTCATCACATAACCCGCCACACCCGCTCCCCACAGACTGTCGCCATGGATCAGCAGCAGTGCCCACAGCATGCCGCTGGTGTTGCAGAAGATGGTCTGCAGCAGCGCCTTGTAGCCACCGCTTGACGCGAAATAGCTGGTGCAGCCGAGAAAGCCGACCCAGGAGATAAGGCCGAACGCGACGGCAATCCAGCCCCAGACGGCGGAGAGAATTCCAGTGGTGATGGCGATGGCGATCAGTGGGCTCATGGGGCGACTCTTCAGTTGGCTTCGCAAAATGGGCAGCCTACCCCCGGTAATCGGGGCGGCAAGCGGGGGCCGAATTGTGTGTGATCTTCATCACCCTTTTCAACTCAGGAATACGCTTGCGCTCGCGAAAAAAATTCATTGGTGACCTGCCTGACAGTCGGCCATAGTTAGAGGCCCTGTCCTGCTCATGGAGTGAGTCTGATGGCGCCAAATGTGATCGTTCCCCTGCTGGTGTTCGTAGTCCTGTTTCTGGTCGGCACCATGGCCAAGGCACTGCCCCTGCACCACATGATGTAAATTTGTGTGAAATAAAAATCTGCCGGGGCGGGTCTTATCCATACTGCCTCACTCAGCCCCGGGAGTTTTTCATGTTGATCAAGCGTCGTACCGCCCACCCCCTCACCGAACAGGATGTCACCCCGGAAGCCGTCTATCAGGACCGCCGCCTTATTCTCAAAGGGCTGGGTCTGGGCGCAGCCACCCTGGCGTTTCCCACTCAGGCCGGTGTACTCGATCTGCTGCGCGGTAAAGAGGATGCTCCCCAGTTAGCCACCAAGCCGCTTAACAGCAAGCCTGCCGAGCGCCCGGCCAATCTGGTACTGACACCGGAAGAGAAGGCCACCAGTTACAACAACTTCTATGAGCTGGGCACCGACAAGTCCGACCCGGCTCGCAACGGCCATTACCTCAAGCCCGAACCCTGGACCCTCAAGGTGGAGGGGGAGGTGGCCAAGCCCTTTACCCTCGATGTGTGGGATCTCATCAACAAGAGCGAGCTGGAGGAGCGGATCTACCGGCTGCGCTGCGTCGAAGCCTGGTCCATGGTGCTGCCCTGGAATGGCATCTCGCTGGCGGAGATCATCCGCCGTGCCGAGCCCACCAGTCGTGCCAAGTTTGTCGCCTTCGAAACCCTGTTTGATCCGAAACAGCTGCCGGGGCAGGCCTCCAGTTTGGGGGGCGGCATCGAGTATCCCTACGTCGAAGGGCTGCGTATCGACGAGGCGATGCACCCTCTCTCTTTCCTTGCGATGGGACTCTACGGCAAGACCCTGCCCGCCCAGAATGGCGCGCCGATCCGGTTGGTAGTGCCGTGGAAGTACGGCTTCAAGAGCATCAAGAGCATCGTCTCGATCCGGCTGGTGGAGGAGATGCCGCCGACCACCTGGAACCTGCTGGCTCCCAACGAATATGGCTTCTACGCCAACGTCAATCCACAGGTGGATCATCCGCGCTGGAGTCAGGCCAGCGAGCGCTTTATCGGCGAGGGCGGGGTGTTTGGCGCCAAGCGTCAGCCGACCCTGATGTTCAACGGCTATGGTGACGAAGTCGCCTCGCTCTATCAGGGGATGGATCTGCGCCAATGGTACTGAGATTGAAACCGGCCCATATCAACGGCTTGCGGGCACTGGTGCATCTGGGCGCTCTCAGCTTCCTGCTCTGGCTGGGGTTTGCCATTCCGGCAGGCCTGCTGGGGGGCGATCCGGTGCCCGAGCTTATCCACTACCTCGGCAAGGGGGCGCTCAACCTGCTGCTGCTCACCCTGCTGGTGTCGCCGCTGGCCAAGCGCTGGCGGCAGGGGCAGCTCATCAAGCTGCGCCGCCCCCTCGGGCTCTGGTGTTTTGCCTGGGCGCTGCTCCACTTCATGGCGTGGCTGGGGCTAGATCTGCAGTTTGACTGGGGTCTGATTGGCGGCGAGCTGGTCAAGCGCAGCTATATCGTGGTGGGGATGGTGGCCCTGTTGCTGCTGGCCGCCCTCAGCATCACCTCGCTGCCCGTATTGCAGCGCAGCATGGGCGCCGCATGGCAGAAGCTGCACAACTGGATCTATGCCATCGCCCTGCTGGTGCCGGTGCATTACTGGTGGTCGCTCAAGAGCGGTTGGGGGGAGCCCCTCATCTACCTGCTGCTGGCCTGCGCCCTGCTCTGGCCGAGACGGGAGAAACTGCTGCGCCCCATGCGGGGGCGCTGGAATGCAAAAGAGGCCTAATCGGCCTCTTGTTGTTTGATCTCGCCAGTGTAGGCATCGACGATAAGATGCACCTTCTGATCCTTGCGATTGAGGGTTTTGACCTCGAATTTGTCCCCTTCCAGCTCCACTTCCCGAATGTCGTGATACCCTTGCGCCAGCAGGAGTTTGACCAGCCCGGCCATGTCGAGACGGCTCTGGGCCGCCCAGCTTGTGGCACTCAACAGGCAAAGGATCAGCAGGAAACTGCGCGGGATCATATTCATTCCGGATTCATGGCTGGCAGACTATAAACGCCATTATGTTAGGTTTTTGGAGATGAATCATCCATGAATAGAGCGCTCCCTCTGCTTGGGTTATTGCTGCCGTTGCTGGCACAGGCGGTCACGCCTGATGAAGCCCAGCTGCAGCAAGCTGTCCATGAGGGACGGGTTCGGCCCTTCCATGAAATGATGGAAGTGGCGGCCAGATTGCCGGTGCGGGTGTTGCGGGTGGATCTGGGGGAAGAGGATGGTATCTGGCTCTATGAACTGCGAGTCATCGATCGGGAGAACAGCGTGATCAAGGTGGCCTATCGGGCCGACAACCTTGAGCTGGTGTGGGCCAAGGGCCACCATCTGGAGCGGCTGTTCGAACCGCCAAAGCCCCCGGTCGAGGATGATGAATAACCCCTGTGTGGAAGCCTGTTCATGCGAATTCTGATTGTTGAAGACGAAAAAATTCTGGCTGGCCAGCTGGCCGAACAGCTGCGCCTCTCCGGCTTTGTCACCGACCTCTGCCACGACGGCAACGAGGCCGGTTTCCTCGGTGAGACCGAACCCTACGACGCCATCATTCTCGACCTCGGCCTGCCGGGGCGCGATGGCCTGAGCGTGCTGAAGGAGTGGCGCAGCAAGGGGATCGATACCCCTGTGCTGGTGCTGACCGCCCGTGGCCAGCTGCACGAGAAGATCGAGGGGCTCAACGCCGGTGCCGATGACTACCTCACCAAGCCGTTCCAGGTGGCCGAGCTGGTAGCGCGGGTCCATGCGCTGGTGCGCCGGGCGGCAGGCAACGCCAGCTCCATTCTGGAGATTGGTGGGGTGCGGCTCGACATGGCGGCGTCGCAGGTGTGGTACGAAGGGACCCCCATCAAGCTGACCGCCCACGAGTTCCGGGTGCTGGGTTACCTGATGCAGCACCGGGGCAAGGTGGTGTCGCGCAGCGAGCTGATCGACCACATCTATGCTCAGGATTTTGACCGTGACTCCAATACCGTGGAGGTGTTCATCGGCCGGATCCGCAAGAAAACCAACCCGGATCTGATTGAGACAGTGCGCGGCCTCGGGTACCGGATCAACGAATGAGGCTGGTGAGAACCCTGCGGGGGCGACTGGTCGCCATCGCGCTGGTGTGGTGCGGGCTGTTTCTGTTCGCCACCGGTTTCAGCCTGCAGACCATGATGCGCAACTACTGGCAGGAGGCGGAGGCCGACGGCCTTCGCCTGCAGCTTTATGATCTGCTCTCCCGGCTGGAAGTGGCCAAAACCGGCCTGCCGGTGGTCACCGGCTCCCTCTCCGATCCCCGCTTCAATCAACCCTACTCCGGCTACTATTGGCAGCTGGAATTGGGCCGCGATGTGGTGGGGCGCTCCCGTTCCCTATGGGATACCAACCTGAAGAGCGATGGCCTCAAGTCGGCGTTTGGCGATCCCGACCTCTTCGTCGGCAAGGGGCCCAACAAGGAGCCGCTGCTGATCATGACCCGCACCGTGCTGCTGCCCGGTTCGGATCGGGTCTTCACTCTGGTGATGGCCAAGGACAGCAGCGCCCTGACCCAGACCCTCAACAAGACCCGCATCAGCCTGTTCCTCGGTCTCGGCTTTGCTGCCGCCGGTCTGGTGCTCGGCTTCATGTTCCAGATCGTCTACGGTTTGCGGCCGCTGCACCTGCTGCGCCGTGAACTGGGGCGGGTTCACGAGGGTCATCAGGAGGGGTTCCGGCTGCGCTATCCGCTGGAGATCCAGCCGCTGGTGGAGGATATCAACCGGCTGCTGCACCACTACGGCGAGCTGCTGCAGCGGGCGCGATCCCACACCGGCAATCTGGCCCACGCCCTCAAAACGCCGCTCAGCATCCTGCGCAATCAGGTGGCCCAGTTGCCGCCGGAGGATCAGGCTGCCATCGGCGAGCAGCTCGACCAGATCCAGCGCCATATCGATTACCACCTCGGCAAGGCACGGGTGACCGGCGCCGCCAAGATCCTCGGGGTCTCGACCCCGGTGCGGGCGCGGGTGGAGTATATCTGCCGCGCCTTCTCCCGCCTCTATCCGGGCAAGACGGTGGATCTGCAAGTGCCCGCCAATCTGGCGGTCGGGGTGGAGGAGCAGGATTTCGATGAGATGGTAGGCAACCTGCTGGAGAACGCCTTCAAGTGGTCTGCCAGCGAGCTGCGCATCTCCAGCGCCGAGCTGGGGGGTTGGATCACCTTGCGTATCGAGGATGACGGCCCCGGTATGAGCGAGGATCAGATCGCCAAAGCGGTGCTGCGCGGGGTGCGGCTCGACGAGAAGGTGCCGGGCTCGGGCCTCGGTCTCAACATCGTATCCGATCTGGCTGAAGCCTATCGGGGCAGTTTCATCATGGGCCGCGCCGAACTGGGCGGTCTGGCCGCCTCCCTCTCGTTGCCCAAGGTGGCAAGAGTTGAGAGCTAGGCATAACATATGGCATTTGTTTTAGCCTGAGGAAGAGAAGCATGACCGACGATCCGTGGGCACTGTGTCACCTTGACGATTCGTTTGATGCCTCTGTGCTGGGGGTCAAGGGCGCCCAGATCCAGTGGTTTGAAGACAGGGATGGCCTGATCGCGTTCCTTCTGGAAGATTTTGTCGACTTGCTGGCCGATGTGGGCGAGCTGGACGAGGAGCAGACTGAACAGGCGCGTGAGCGCTTCACCCTGCTGGTGGAGCAGAGCTTTGACGATCGCACCCTGATGGATGCCATCAACGATCTCGCCTCCGGCTTGCGCCGCATCGCCTGGTTGGGGCCACTCTCGGAGCTGGCGGAGATCAGCGACGACTTTGCTTCCGGTCTGCGCCGTTACTTCTGGAGCCAGTACGATGGCGATGAAGATGACCCGGACGCCTGGGTGCCGGAAGAGCTGTGGCCGCAGCTGGTGGAGTGCGCGCAGGAGTATATGGAAGAGGGGGATTTTTAAATCCGTCCGCACTATGTGTGCTCTTTGGCAGACAGATAAAGAAACGGCGCCTTGATGGCGCCGTTTTTATTGGGTGGCAATCGCATTAGCCGTTGGCCGGTACCGCGTGGGCGGTGTTGGCCAGCACAGGTCCTGTGTACTTCTCGATCTGCAACTGGGCCATGTGGCCGCAGTTGCCCTGTGCCAGACTGGACGAGCCTTCGTCGAAGGTGAGGCAGTTGACGTTGCCGTTTTTGCAGATGCTGCCCGCTTCGCCCGGCTTGGCCGGGTCGTACCAAGCCCCTTCGCAGATCCGCACCACCCCTTGGCGCACATCTTCGGAGAGCAGGGCGCCCACCAGGATCTGGCCGCGTTCGTTGAAGGCGCGCACCAGATCCCCCTGGGCGATGCCACGAGCCTTGGCATCCAGCGGATGGATCATGATCGCCTCGCGGTCGGCGATAGCGAACTTGTCCCGCAGCGGAGTGTTGTCGAGCTGGGAGTGCAGCCGCTGGGTCGGGTGGGAGGTGTTGAGCGACAGCGGATAGCGCGCCGCCACCTCGCTCTTCACCCACTCCTTGGGCTCATACCACTTGGGATGGCCGGCGCAGTCGGCGTAACCCATCCCCGCCACCGTGTTGGAGAAGATCTCGATCTTGCCGGACGGGGTGCCGAGCGGGTTGAGCAGCGGGTTCTCGCGAAAATCGGCGTGACGGATCCACTGGCGGTTGGCCTCGGGGATCGGGAAGCGGATGTAGTTGTTGGACTCCCAGAACATGTTGAACGGCGGCAGCGCGACGCGGGCGCCGCGGGCCTGCGCCGCCATGCCGTCGTACATCTGCTTGAGCCACAGCATCTCGACTTTACCTTCGGTGTACTGCTCCTGCACGCCCAGCTTGGCGGCGATGGCGCTGAAGATGTCGAAGTCATTGCGGGACTCGTGCTGGGGCGGGACGCACTGGTGCATCGGGAACACATAGCGCTGGGAGTAGTCGCCACCCATCTCCAGATCGTTGCGCTCGTAGCTGGTGGTGACCGGCAGCACGATATCGGCGTGCTTGGCGGTAGCGGTCCAGTAGGGCTCGTGAACGATCACGGTCTGCGGCTTGCGCCACGCCTGCAGCAGGTTGTTGGTGTCCTGATGGTGGTGGAAGGGGTTGCCGCCCGCCACGTAAACCAGCTTGATGTCCGGATAGGTCACCTTGCGGCCGTTGAAGTCGATGGTCTTGCCCGGGTTGGCGAGGCAGTCGGCGATGCGGGCCACCGGGATCGGAGCCGGGCTGTTCTTCGGTGCGTTGCCGGCGGAGATACCCGCCAGAATGCCGCCCTTGGCGGTGGGGCTGCCACCGGAGGAGTAGTGGTAGCTAAAGCCGTAGCCGCCGCCCGGCAGGCCGATCTGGCCCAGCATGGAGGCCAGGGTCACCAGCATCCAGTTCGGCTGTTCGCCGTGCTGCTGACGCTGCATCCCCCAACCGGCCATGATCATGGTGCGCTTGGCGGCCATGTCGAGAGCCAGCTGGCGGATCACCTTGGCATCGACGCCGCAGACGGTGCTCGCCCATTCGGCGCTCTTCGGTTGGCCGTCATCCTTGCCGAGCAGGTAGTTCAGGAACTTGTCGAAGCCGACGGTATAGCGATCGAGGAAGGCCTGATCGTGCTTCTTCTCGCTGTAGAGGGTGTGGGCTACACCCAGCATCATGGCCACGTCGGTGTAGGCGTTCGGCGCAATCCACTCGGCACCGACCAGCTTGGCGGTCTCGTTGTAGATGGGGTCGATGCTGATGACGCGGGTGCCCTTCTCTTTCAGCGCCATGAAGCCGGCCTGACCTTCGTGATCCGGCATGTTCCAGCTGTTCTTCAGGGTCACTTGAGCGTTGACCCCCCACAGCACCACCAGTTCGGCGTTCTCTACCACATTGGGCCAGGCGGTCTGCTGTTCGTACACCTCGATGGAACCCATCACGTGGGACATGATCACTTGGGCCGCGCCCGTGGAGTAGTCACCGGCATAACCGGTGAAACCGCCGGAGAGGTTCATCAGGCGGTGCAGCAGGGTGCGGCTGTTGTGGAACATGCCGACACTCTTCCAGCCGTAGGAACCGGCGTGGATCGCCTGCGGGCCGAAGTCACTCTGCACGCGCTGGATCTCGCCGGCCACCAGTTCGATCGCCTTGTCCCAGCTTACTCGCACCCACTCGTCGGCACCGCGCAGCTCGGGCTTGGCGCCCGGGCCGTGTTCCAGCCAGCTCTTGCGTACCATGGGGTACTTGATGCGGTTCTTGGCGTGGACCTGGAACGGCGCCATGTCGATGAGATCGTTCGGTGCCGGATCATCGGCTACCGGCTGGACGCGCACCATGCGGCCATCCTCGACGATCGCCTCGAAAGCCCCCCAGTGGGCGCCGGTCAGAATGCCCTTCTGGGCGGGCACCAGAGTCGGGAACTGACTCAATGCGGTGCTGATGGCTTGCGCCAGCGCACTCTTGGGAAAAATGCCGCCGAGCAGGGGCAGGGCTGCGCAGGCGCCGAGCCCCTTGAGCAGGTTGCGGCGGGACAGATTGGTCTTCTTGTCATTGAAAAAAGTCATAACGGTTTTCCTCTGTGCCAGCCTTAGTGGGCCGCGCTCATGTCACTGGCGTGTTTCTGGACATACTGGGTCAACATGCGAGCCTGTTCCGGGGTCAGGGAGGTACGAGATTCCATCCCCTTGATGACGCCGATCCACTGGTTGGCATTGAAGTGATCCAGCGCGGTGAGGCCGTGGCAGCCGGTACAGTTATTGGACATCAGGGTGGAGGCGTATTGCCACAGCTTGCCCTGATCGCCGATGAGCTGGCTCTGGTCGACCCAGGCGGTCAGCTTGACCTGATGCCAGGTGAGGTTGGTGGCGCTGTCGGTTTCGCTCTGGCCGGTGACCAGCGCTTTCTTGGCGGCATCGCCGACCAGTACGCTGAGGATCCGTTTGCCCGGTGCGGCGTAGAACACTTCGCTCACACCATCCTGTTGCCAGCCTTCGATCTGCACCTTGGCGCGGCCGTTTTCGTTGGCCAGCACTTCCACCTTGGTGGAGGGCATCAGGGTGCCTTCGTCGGTCTTGGCGGCGGCATCGAGGAACAGTGGGGTGGTGGCGATGGCGTAGCGGGTGGTGACGTTGGCCGGAGTCTGGGCCGCAGCCTGCGCCAGCTCGCTGGCACCGGCGGCAGCCAGGCCGCTCATGTCAGGCATGATGTGGGCGACACCACGGTGGCAGTCGATACAGGTCTGGTCTTCCTTGATGGCGACCGGGTGTTCGGCACGGGCATTGGGGCGCTGGGCCAGAATGTCCATCGCCTCGTAGCTGTGGCAGCTGCGGCAGGTGGCGGAGTCGTTGGCTTTCAGCTCGTCCCAGACGGATTGGGCCATCCGCAGCTTGTGGGCTTCATACTTTTCCGGGGTATCCAGGGTGCCGATCGCCTCGTGATAGATATCCTTCACGGCGCGGATCTTGGTCCACAGGTAGGAGGTGGGGTCGCCCGGGATGTGGCAGTCGGCGCACTCGGCGCGGATCCCTTTGGTGTTCTGGAAGTGGACACTGCCCTGATACTCGGCGAGCGGAGTCTGCATGGAGTGGCAGGAGACGCAGAATTCGGTGGAGCTGGTCTTGTGCAGCACGGTCACGGTGACACCCAGTGCCGCGACACCCAGCAGGGCCCCGAGCAGCAGGAGCCAGAACCAGGTTTTTCTTATCAGTTTTCCAATCATGGCGGCGTTTTCCTACGGTCAATAATTACCTACATAGTACTAGTCCAATAGTAGTAGTAATGACAGGGATAAGGCGTTGACCTCCATCATGGTTTATATTTTTGATTGTTGTCACATTTTGTCTTTTGTTTTGTTATTGACACATTTGTCGAATTAAATTCAGTTTTTTTCTGTTTTATCTATTTGTGCACTTTCCGCGACAGCTGTTAGCCCCCTCGCAAAACCCCACAAGATTCGCTGATATAGTGAGCAGTGAGCCTCAACGGAGTGTCGCTGATGAGCCCTTTCTCACTGCTGTGTGTCGCCGCCAACGTGCAACTGCTGGCCGAATTCGAACAGGAGTTGGCTCCGCTGCTCGGCCATTTCGCGTTGGTGGTGGTGGTCGGTCAGGGGTCGGCGGAGCTGGCCCTGGACGAGCTGGATCGAAAGGGGCAGCCACCCGCCGTGGTGGTGTGTGACAGCGAGCTGGGGGATGGGCGAGGGGCCGATTTTCTGATCCGCCTCGGCAGTCGTCACGAGGCGTGCCGCAAGATCCTGCTCGGCAGCCAGCCGGAGATGAAATCGATCATCGAGGCGGTGAACCTCGGTCGTCTCGACTACTACCTGCAACGCCCCTGGCGCGATGGCAGCCTGCGCCGGGCGGTGATCGAGCAGGCGAGCCACTTTGTATTGCAGCGTCCCGAGGCGGATCTGCTGAGCTATGCCGCCGTGCTCGACAACCAGAAGCTGCTGCGAGTCCATGTCGATCGCCAGTTGGCTGCCTATCGGCAGGGCTTTATGGATTACACCCACTGCAGCGATGAAGAACTCTCCCGGGTGGTGATCGACGGCCTCTATCAGTTTTTCGAGGGCAATGACGAGGAGCGGGTCTGCCGCCACTACAGTCCGGGCCATGTGCTGACCCGCGAGGGGGAGCCCAACAGCTTCCTCTGGTTTATCGCCAAGGGGGAGGTGGTGCTGCGCAAGCGGGACGAGCAGGGGATCGATCAGGAGGTGGTGCACTACCGTACCGGTTCGCTGGTGGGGGGCATGTCCTTCGTGACCGGCGAACCCGCCTTCACCACCGGCGTGACTCTGACCGGTGCCGAGGTGATCAAGCTCGACAAGCTGCAATTCTCCCGGGTGATGCAGGCGCGCAGCGAACTGCTCCCCTCCTTTACCAACCTGCTGCTGCGCCACTTCAACCGCCGCCTGCAAAACAGCATCCGTACCGAGATGCGGCTGCAACAGACCCTCAACTCCCTCGATGCCGCTCACGCCCAGCTGGTGGAGAGCGAAAAGATGGCGATGCTGGGTCAGCTGGTGGCCGGTGTCGCCCACGAGCTGAACAACCCGGTGGCGGCTATTATCCGTGGCAGCGAGACCCTGCGGGCCGCCATCCCCGATCTGGTCAATCTCGAACTGCCCGCCCCCATCAAGGGTCTCGGCAACCAGACCCTATGTCAGGCGCTCTCCTCCCAGCCGGTCTCGACCAGCGAGATCCGTGACAAGACCCGGCTGGCGGAGGGGCGCTTTGGCGATCGTCAGCAGGCGCGGCTGGCGGTGCAGATGAATCTGGATGACGAGCTGAACTGGCAGCGCTGGTTTGCCAGCCGCACTGCCGACGAGCGGGAGGCGCTGCTCTCCCGGCTGGAGCTGTTCCAGCAGACCGGCAGCTTCCTGCGCAATATCGAAGTGTGTGCCCGTCGCATCGGCGATCTGGTCAAGAGCCTCAAGCAGTATGCCCGGCAGGACAGGGACGAGCCCTCGCTGGTAGACCTGCACGAGGGGCTGGAAGATACCTTGATGATTTTCGAAAACCGCCTCAAGCATCATGAGCTCTGCAAGGAGTACCAGCCGTTGCCGCTGGTGCGCTGTCACCCCATCGCCCTGCAACAGGTATGGACCAACCTGATCGCCAACAGTCTGGATGCCATGAGCGGCTCGGGGCGACTCACCATTCGCACCGGATTGCTGGATCCCGAGTGGGTCATGGTAGAGATCGAGGATAGCGGTTGCGGCATCGAGCCCGAGCTGTGGCAGCGGATCTTCGATCTCAACTTCACCACCAAGCGGGAGGGCCATTTCGGTCTCGGCATTGGTCTGAGTGTTTCGCTGCAGATAGTTCAGCAGCACCACGGCCGGATCGAGGTGGCCTCGGAGCCTGGCCGTTACACCCGGATGCGGGTCTGTCTGCCGCTGGACGGCATGGGGCAGGCCGGTTACGGGGGCGAACCTCATCACAACAAGGAGCATGCGGCCTGAGCCGTCGCCAGCATCAATCGCGCGGCGTGCCAAACCATGTCGCCAAGGAGGAGTAATGAACAAACACTATCTGATCCTGTGTGTGGACGATGAGCGTGAGGTGCTGGATGCGGTGATCCACGATCTCGCCCCGTTCCGTTCCCACTTCGAACTGGAAGCCGCCGAGAGCGTCGATGAGGCGCGTGCGGTTGTGGAGGAGTGGGAGCGCGACGGCAACAAGCTGGCGCTGATCCTTTGTGACCACATCATGCCGGGAACCCTGGGGGTCGATTTTCTGGTAGAGCTGAACCGGCGAGCCACCACTCGGGCCAGCCGCAAATTGCTGCTGACCGGACAAGCGGGGCTGGAGGCCACCGTCGAAGCGGTCAATCGCGGCGGGTTGCACTACTACCTAGCCAAGCCGTGGAAGCTGGAGACCCTGCAAGAGGCGGTGCGCGAACAGCTGACCGACTACCTGCTGGCGGAAGATGGCGAAAATGCCTTCCACTATGCGCCGCTGCTCAATCAGGCGCGGCTGTTTGCCGCCATCCACGATCACCCGTTCGACGAATAGGGGCAGTTGGGCTTTCGCGGTGGCAGTTGTATACTGTCTGCATATACAGTATTGCAGGTAGCCACCGATGCGACTCTTTATCGCCGAGAAGCCCACGCTGGGCCGCGCCATTGCCGATGCCCTGCCCAAGCCCCACAAGAAGGGCGACGGTTTTATCGAAACAGCCCAGGGGGATGTGGTCACCTGGTGCATCGGCCATCTGCTGGAGCAAGCCGAGCCCGATGCCTATGACGCTGCCTTCAAGCAGTGGCGGATGGAGCATCTCCCCATCATCCCCGCCCAGTGGCAGCTGGTGGCCAAGCCCAAGACCAAAACCCAGCTCACCGTCATCAAGCGACTGATCAAGCAGGCGGACTGCGTGGTCAATGCCGGTGACCCGGACCGGGAAGGGCAGTTGCTGGTGGATGAGGTGATCGACTTTCTCGGCTACCCGAAAACCAAGCCGGTGCAGCGCTGCCTCATCAGCGATCTCAACCCGCCCGCGGTGCGTCGTTCCCTCGACAAACTGAGGGACAACAAGGAGTTCGTGCCGCTGGCCGTCTCCGCGCTGGCCCGCAGTCGGGCCGACTGGCTCTATGGCATCAACATGACCCGCGCCTACACCCTGCTCGGGCGCAAGGCCGGTTGCAGCGAGCTGCTCTCGGTCGGTCGGGTGCAGACCCCGCTGCTGGGGCTGGTGGTGCGGCGGGATCTCGAGATCGAGGCCTTCGTCCCCAAACCCTTCTACGAGGTGCTGGCCCATCTGCTGACCGATAGCAACGAGCGCTTCACCGCCAAGTGGCTGCCATCGGAAGCCTGCCTGCCATGGCAAGATGAGGAGGGGCGGGTGCTCAACCGGGCGCTGGCCGACAAGGTGGTGAGCCGGATCAACGGCCAGCCCGCTCAGGTCGAATCGGTGGAGGAGCAGGCCCGCAAGCAGGCGGCGCCGTTGCCCTACAACCTCTCCAGCCTGCAGATCGATGCCGCCAAGCGCTTCGGCATGGATGCAAAGCGGGTACTCGACATCTGCCAGAGTCTCTACGAGCGTCACAAGCTCATCACCTATCCGCGCTCCGACAGCCGCTATCTGCCGACCGACCACTTCAAGCGTGCCGAACAGGTGTGCGGCGCCATCGCCGCTACAGCGCCTGCACTGGCCAAGGCGGTTGCCGAGGCGGACGGCAAGATCCGCAGCAAGGCGTGGAACGACAGCAAGGTGGATGCCCACCACGCCATCATCCCCACCGAGAAGCAGGGCAACCCCGCCACGCTGGGGGCGGACGAGGCGAAGCTCTATGGCCTGATTGCCCGACAGTATCTGCTGCAGTTCTATCCCCCATTCGAATACAACGACAGCAAGGTGCTGCTGCGCATCGCCGGTGGTCTGTTTCAGGCCAAGGCACGGCGCATTCTCAAAGCGGGCTGGAAGGCGCTGCTCGGGGTGGAGGAGGATGACGACGAAGAGAAGGCGGGCACGCTACCCGCGCTGAAGGAGGGCGAGCAACTGCTGTGCGAGCGGGGCGAATTGCAGGAGAAGATGACCCAGCCGCCCAAGTCGTTCACCGATGCCACCCTGCTGGCGGCCATGACCGGCATTGCCCGCTATGTGCAGGATCCCGAGATCCGCAAGACCCTGCGCGACACCGATGGCCTCGGCACCGAAGCGACCCGGGCAGGCATTATCGACCTGTTGTTCAAGCGCCGCTTTCTGGTGCGTCAGGGCAAGAGCATCAAGGCGACCCCGACCGGGCGTGCGCTGGTGCAGGCGTTGCCAGCCACCGCCACCACGCCGGATATGACTGCGCTGTGGGAGCAGAGCCTAGGCCAGATCGCCGAGCGTCACGGCAGCTACCAGCAGTTTATGGGGCCGCTCACCGAGCAGCTCAACGGCCTGATTGAAGGGGCGCGGCAGGACTCCGGCGCCAGCTTCAGCGCCCTGCCCAAGGAGGCGCCGGGTGCCGGCAAGCGGCGTTTTACCAGGCGCAAGAGTCCGGCGGCCTGCACGACTGGCGGGCCCCGACCGCGCAAGGCGGCCAGCAAGCGCCAGACCAGGGCTGCATAACGAAAAAAGGCGCCCATCCTGGGCGCCAAAGGCATTGTTGTCAGGCTGCCTGAGTGGACAAGCTGGCACGGATCCTGTGCTGGTAGTGCAGAACCACACCGAGAAACACCAGATCCTTGAACAGGAAGAACTCGGTGACTGGCACGCCATCAACCACTTTCCAGACACCTGTCAGGGTCAGCAGGAAGCTCAGCGTCGCCAGGAAGGTGACGATAGCCCCCATGCTGCACCAGTAACCGATGCGAGGTTGCCACAGACCCATGACCAGCCCGATGGCGATCACTATCTCGACCACCCCGATCAGGTTCGATACGCTCTGTTCCGACAGGGGGCCATAGAGCCAGCTCATCAAGGGGTGGCTGGCTACCAGTGGTTTGATGGCGGCTGCCTCTGTCGGGGTAAACTTGAAGACGCCGATCCAGAGCAGGGTCAATACCACGCCCGTCAGGGCGACCAGAAAGCCTTTGTCATGTTGCTGCATGGGGGCTCCTTGTTTAAGGGGTCAGAGTGACGGGCGGGAAGTCGATCTCGGTCGCCGCCAGGTGGTTGCCATAGTTGGTCAGGGTATTGACCACCACTTGGCCGAGCACCTCCAGCAGCAGCTCGTCATCTACGCCAGCGGCACGGGCGCTAGCAAGCTGCTCGTCACTGATCACCCCGCGCTGACTGACCAGTGCCGTTGCCAGTTGCAGCAGGGCGTGCTCAAGGGGAGCCGAGGCCTGGCCAAGTCGGGCAGCCCGGATCTCCTGGGCCGAGAATCCGGCCTTGCCCGCCAGTAGTGTGTGGGCAGACAAACAGTATTGGCAGGCGTTGGCTTGACCTATGGCCAGTGCCAGCAACTCCCGTTGTGGGGCAGTGAGGCGCCCCTTGCCAAGCGCCTCGGCAAAGCCCAGGAAGCCATTGAGCAGGGCTGGCGAGTGGGCCAGGGTGGCGTAGAGGTTGGGCACCATGCCCAGATTGCGGTGCAGGGTGGCCAGGGTCTGGGCGGCTGCGGGTTGCGGCTGGGATACGGGTTGGATACGGCTCATGATCTTCTCCTGTGGTAGTGAAGGTACGGGAGACAGTGTGCCGTCATTCGTGATACGGTTTATCACTCATCGTCTGTAAATAAATACTATTCGTCTCAAATATGGATCCGCTCTCTGCCCTGTTGGTTCATGCCTCCCCCGAAGCCAAGATCTTCTTCGCCGGCAACCTGTGCCAGAACTCCTCCAGTGATGATTACCCGAGTGGCGGACATCTTCATCTGCTGCGCAGCGGTGCCGTCATGTTGCGTGAAGAGGGGGGCGCCAGCTTGCTGTTCGAGGAGCCGACCCTGATCCTGTTCCCTCGGGGACGTCCTCACAAGCTTGAACCCAGAACGCTGGGGGGTTGTGATTTGGTGTGCGCCAGTGTCGCATTCGGCAAGGGGGGGGCATCGCCGTTGCAACTGGCATTACAGGGCTCGCTGGTGCTGCCACTACGTGAGCTGCCTGCCCTGACGCCGGTGCTGAACCAGCTGTTTGACGAGGCGTTTCACCCCCGCTATGGGCAGGATCCGCTGATCTCCCGCTTGCTGGAGGTACTGTTGATCCTGCTGCTGCGTCATCTGGTCGAGCAAGGGGTGTGTCAGCAGGGGATGCTGGCAGGTATTTCCGATCCCCAGTTGGCCAAGGCGATCTCGGTGATGCATCAGCGTGGGGATGAACCCTGGACGGTGGCCACGCTGGCGCGGGAGGCCGGCATGTCGCGAGCCCGCTTTGCCGCGAGGTTTCAGGAGCGGGTTGGTCAAGCGCCGCTTGGTTATCTGACCCACTGGCGCATGGCGCGAGCCTGCCAGCAACTGCTGGCGGGGGAGCCCATGGTGCAGGTGGCGCTGGGGGCGGGGTACAGCAGCAGTGTTGCCTTTGGTCGGGCATTCGAGCGGGAGCTGGGGGTGAGCCCGGGGCGCTGGCTCAAGGCGCAGCAACAAGCCGAATAAAAAACGGGGCAGCCAGTGGCTGCCCCGTGTTCATAACCGGTCAGCCGGTATAGACGTTCTCTTCCGGATAACGGATGCGGGTCTCGACCGGGCGGGCCAGCATAAAGGCCAGGGTCAGAGGGCCGAGACGGCCGCAGATCATCACCAGTACCAGGATCAGCTTGCCCGGCTCGCTCAGGGAGGCGGTGATGCCGGTAGAGAGGCCGACGGTGGCAAATGCCGAGATGGTCTCGAACATGATTTTGTCGAACGGCAGATCCTCGGTCACCATCAGCAGGAACATCGCCAGCATCAGCACCATGGTGCTGACGATGATGATAGCCAGCGAGCGGGTCACGGTCTGGGGCGACAGGGTGCGGCCAAAAGCGGTGACATGGGGCCGTTTGGTCAGAAACGCCTTGGTCGCCAGCAGCACGACCGCGAAGGTAGTGACTTTGATACCGCCACCGGTCGAGGTGGCACCGGCACCGATAAACATCAGCATCATCAGGAACAGCAACGCCGCCGGGGTCATCAGCCCGATATCTATGGTATTGAAACCGGCGGTACGGGCACTGGCAGACTGGAAAAAGGCTGCCAGAAGCTGACCACCGATACCTGCCTTGCCGAGGGTGCCGGGGTTGTTGTGTTCCAGCAACCAGAACATCAGGGTTCCCGCCAGCAGCAGCGCCGGGGTCATCAGCAGCATCAGCTTGCTGTGCAGCTTCAGCTTGCGCCAGCGGCGGTTGCGCACCAGATCGACGATGACGGTAAAGCCGATCCCCCCCAGGATCAGCAGGCCGGCGATGGTCAGGCTGATGATGGGGTCGTCCCTATAGTCGATGAGGTTGTTGGCAAACAGCGAAAACCCGGCGTTGTTGAAGGCCGAGACCGCGTGGAAGAAGCTGACATAGAGGCCGTGCACCCAACCCATCTCGGGCACCCAGCGGATCGCCATGATGCCGGTACCGATCAGTTGGGCGATAAAGGCGAACAGCACGATCCGTTTGACCAGCTGGATGATGTTGACCGAGCCCTCCTGTCCCAGCGCCTCCTTGGCCAGAACCTGCTGGCGCAGACCGACCCGCTTGCTGAAGATGGCGATCAGCAGCAGGGTCATGGTCATCTGGCCCAGACCGCCGATCTCCATCAGCATCAACAGGAAAATCTGGCCCTGCAGGGTGAAGGCGGTACCGGTATCCACCACGCCAAGACCTGTCACGCTGATGGCCGAGGTGGCGGTAAACAGGGCGTTGACGAAGGTGACCTCGCCATTGTGGCTGGAGGGCTGCACCAGAAAGATGGTGCCAATCAGCAGAATGATCAGAAAGCTACCGAGGATCAGCCGGGCTTCGCTCCAGCGAGAGTCCTGCTCCCGATGTAGGGCGAAGGCGTAGCTGCTGCGCCAGTTGATCATAGGGTTTCGAGCCAGTGGTCGATGGCGTGCTTGTTGCCCGCCAGGATCAGGATGTCGCCCAGTTGCAGCTCCATCTTGCCGGTCAGCACGTTGTGCAGCACATCACCACGCTTGATGGCGAGCAGCTGGAAATCGCTCTGTTGCAGCAGGTGGAAGTCGCCCAGTTCCCGGCCGTTCTGTTGCAGGCCGATCACGAACTCGGTCAGCACCATGTCGTGGCCCAGCTCCAGATAGTCGAACAGCCGGTTGTCCAGCATGCTCTGGGCGACCCGGCGGCCCATGTCCCACTCCGGGTTGATCACCTTGTCGGCGCCCACTTTCTGCAGGATCTTGGCGTGGAACTTGTCGCGCGCCTTGACCCACACCTTCTTCACGCCCGCCTCTTTCAAGACGAGGGTGGTGAGGATGCTGGTCTCCAGGTTGTCACCGATGGCAACGAAGACGATATCGAAATTGGCCAGTCCCAGCTCGGCTACGGTGGCCTCGTCGGTGGCATCCGCCACGATAACGTGATTGCAGAGGGCGGCGATTTGCCGGGTCTTGCTCTCGTCGATATCGATGGCCAGTACTTCGGCATCTTGCCGTTGCAGCTCTTCGCACAGCGCGCTGCCAAACAGGCCCAGGCCGATGACGGCAAACTGGTTGTTCATGAGTTATTCCTCAGCAGTTGAAGTCGCCTACTCTAAACCACTGCTATTCCCCCGAAAAGGGCTCGGGTTTTTCGTCATGGGGTAACATGAGGTAGACTGCGCCCTTGCACCAAGCCGGGATAGACCGATGAAACTGAATGCCAACGCCTCCTTGTTGAAGCTCAATACCCTTGCCCTCGATGCGTACTGCCTCTGGCTGGCCGAGGCGGAGCAGGTTGCCGATCTGGCGACCCTGCGTGCCGATCCGCAGTTCAACCAGCTGCCGCGCCTCAATCTGGGCGGCGGCAGCAACATGCTCTTCACCACCGATTTTCTCGGTCTGGTGGTGCTCAACCGGCTCAAGGGGATTACCGCTGAAGATGGTGGCGATCACTGGTTGCTCCATGTGGCGGCGGGTGAAGATTGGCATCAGCTGGTGCGTCATACCTTGCAACAGGGCTGGTTCGGGCTGGAGAATCTGGCGCTCATTCCCGGTACGGTCGGTGCCGCGCCGGTGCAGAACATCGGTGCCTATGGCGTTGAGCTGGCCGACTTCTGCGCCTATGTCGAGGCGTTCAACTGGCAGAGTGGCGAGATTGAACGGATCGTGGCGGCAGAGTGCCGCTTCGGTTATCGCGACAGTATCTTCAAACACGAGTATCAGGATTCCCACCTGATCACTGCCGTCGGGCTCAAACTGCCCAAGGCGTGGCAGCCGGTGCTGGGCTATGGCCCGCTGGCCGCGCTCGGTGACACTCCGTCTGCGCAGGCCATCTTCGATACCGTCTGTGCCACCCGCATGGCCAAACTGCCGGATCCCGCCGTGCTCGGCAATGCGGGCAGCTTCTTCAAGAATCCGGTGGTGCCTGCCGCGCTGGCGGAGAATCTCAAGGCGCGCTATCCGCAGATGCCCTGCTATCCGGCTGGAGAAGGGCAGGCCAAGCTGGCTGCGGGCTGGCTCATCGATCAGTGCGGTCTGAAAGGTTTCGCCATTGGCCGTGCCGCTGTTCATCAGGAGCAGGCGCTGGTGCTGGTCAATCTGGGGGGCGCTAGTGCCATGGAGCTGATCGCGCTGGCGGCTCATGTCCGTGACAGCGTGGAGCAGACGTTTGGCGTGGTGCTGGAGCACGAGGTGCGTTTTATGGGGGCGCACGGTGAAACCTGGCTCGACGAGGTGCTCTCATGACGTTGACTCCCATCAGACAGACCCTGATCACTCTGCTTAGCGACGGCCAGTTTCACTCCGGCGAACAGCTGGGCGAGCAGCTCGGCATCAGCCGGGCGGCGGTGAGTAAACACATGGCGGCGCTCAAGGAGCTGGGGTTGGATCTCTTTAGCCTGACCGGTAAAGGTTACCGGCTGGCGGTGCCGATGGCGCTCTATGATCAGGCTACCTTGCAGGCACTGGCCCCGATGGCGCCGGTGCACTGTTTTCCGGTCATTGGCTCGACCAACCAACACCTGCTGGATCGGGTCAATGAGCTGCGCTCTGGCGAGAGCTGTCTGGCCGAGTGTCAGACAGCCGGGCGCGGTCGTCGTGGCAAACCCTGGATTTCGCCGTTCGGTTGCCAGCTGATCCTCAGCATGTACTGGCGACTCGAACAAGGCATGGCGGCGGCCATGGGGCTGAGTCTGGCGGTCGGCGTTGCAGTGGTTGAAGCGCTGGAGAGCCTTGGTTATCAGGGCGTTGAGCTCAAGTGGCCGAACGACCTCTACTATCAGGGCCGCAAACTGGCGGGGATACTGGTGGAGATGAGCGGTAGCGCCGGCGCCAGCTGCCATCTGGTGATCGGCATCGGTCTCAATCTGGCGATGCCTGCCCGCGAAGGTGAGAAGATCGATCAGGCCTGGGCTGAGCTGCGTCACATCAATCCGGAACTGGTCGATCGCAATCAGTTGGCGGCCCGGATGATCGTCCATCTGCAGCGGGCGTTGCATACCTTTGAGCAGCAGGGGTTGGCAAGCTTTGTCGATGAGTGGAATCGGCTCGATCACTTTGCCGGTCGCCCGGTGCGCCTGCTGATGGGAGATCAGGAGATCCGCGGCATCGCCTGTGGCATCGACGATCGCGGCGCCCTGCGACTGGAGACAGGCGAAGGGATCAAATTCTATCTGGGGGGCGAGCTCTCCCTGCGCCGGGGCGACTGAGGGTCAGCAAGGCCGCTCATGATGCCAAATAGAAGAGGGGGCCTGCGGGCCCCCTCTTCGTTATCCGGCAACTGCAGTCATCATTTGCGCAGTTTGATCTGCTCGATGGCGTGCTCATGGCCCTTGGTCATGATCAGGTTGGCTCGCTCACGCGTTGGCAGGATATTTTCTTGCAAATTCAGATAGTTGATATCTTGCCAGATGTTGCTCGCGATCTGGGTCGCCTCACTCTCCGCCAGCTTGGCGTAGTTATGGAAGTAGGAGTCGGGATCCGAGAAGGCGCCGCTGCGGAATTTCAGGAAGCGTTCGATATACCAGGTACGCAGCAGTTCGGCATCGGCATCCACATAGATGGAGAAGTCGACAAAGTCTGACACGAAGACCCGATGGGGCTCCTGAGGGTAGTCCATGCCGCTTTGCAGCACATTGAGCCCTTCCAGGATCAGGATGTCCGGCTGCTCCACCACCTTTTTCTCATCGGGAATGATGTCGTAGATAAGGTGGGAGTAAACCGGCGCTTCGACCTTCTCGTGACCGGCGCGGATATTGGCGACAAATTCCACCAGATGGCGGATATCGTAGGATTCCGGGAACCCCTTGCGACGCATCAGGCCGCGCTCTTCCAGTACCTTGTTGGGATAGAGGAAGCCGTCGGTGGTGACCAGCTCCACCCGCGGATGTTCCGGCCAGCGCTCCAGCAGGGCCTGCAGAATACGGGCTGTGGTACTTTTGCCCCCCGCCACGCTGCCGGCAATGCTGATGATATAGGTGCCCTTGCCGCGGGACTGGCCGAGGAACTGCTCCAGCACCCGGCTGCGACGCTGTTTGGCTTTGACATAGAGATTGAGCAGGCGGGAGAGAGGCAGATATATCTCTTCCACTTCCCGCAATGACACCTTCTCGTTGATCCCGCGCAGGGTCTGCAGATCGTGTTCGGTCAGGGTCAGGGGGACCGAATCGCGCAATAACGCCCATTGTTCGCGGGTGAATTGCAGATAGGGGTTATGCTCTGTCGTCATGGTGTCATCACTGTTTCTTGGGCACGGCGACCATACACCAAGGGTGGGGGAGCGACAAGGGACGCAGCAGGATTGGCTTGTTTGCCCCCGCTTTTTTGCAAACTTCCCAGCAATAAAGCATATTTTGCCGGGTTCAATGGTTGCATCCCCCAAAACCTTACAATAAAATGCGCGACGCTTGACTGTCTGTCGTCTATTTGCCGTGCAAAAGCGATAAACACAACGGGTGCAAGCAGAATTACCGTTGTGACAATCTGGCGTCTGGAGGGGTTCCCGAGCGGCCAAAGGGATCAGACTGTAAATCTGACGGCTCTGCCTTCGAAGGTTCGAATCCTTCTCCCTCCACCATATTTCTCTGCGGTTTGAGTTCTTTGGGTTAGAGAAATGCGGGCATCGTATAATGGCTATTACCTCAGCCTTCCAAGCTGATGATGCGGGTTCGATTCCCGCTGCCCGCTCCAAGATGCTGATATGGCTCAGGCGTTAGCAGAGCCGCACCCTAGGGTGAGTTCGGCAAGCGAACCAGCCATCAGTACCTCTCTCTTTCCCACCAGATTCAAATCCATCATATAAACTGTTCTGTGGTTAGCTTGCCACCGCGTACTCAGCGTTAGTTTAGAGGGACGATCATGTCTAAAGAAAAATTTGAGCGTAATAAACCGCACGTTAACGTGGGTACCATCGGCCACGTTGACCACGGTAAAACCACCCTGACTGCAGCTATCACCAACGTGCTGGCCAAGCACTTCGGTGGTAAAGCTTTCGCCTTCGACCAGATCGACAAGGCACCGGAAGAGCGTGAGCGTGGTATCACCATCAACACCTCCCACGTAGAATACGACACCGCTACCCGTCACTACGCCCACGTAGACTGCCCGGGTCACGCCGACTACGTTAAAAACATGATCACCGGTGCTGCCCAGATGGACGGCGCGATCCTGGTAGTAGCAGCGACTGACGGCCCGATGCCGCAGACTCGTGAGCACATCCTGCTGGGTCGTCAGGTTGGTATCCCGTACATGATCGTGTTCATGAACAAGTGTGACATGGTTGATGACGAAGAGCTGCTCGAACTGGTAGAGATGGAAGTTCGTGAACTGCTGACCGAGTACGACTTCCCGGGTGATGACCTGCCGGTAGTTCGTGGTTCCGCGCTGAAAGCGCTGGAAGGCGACGCTCAGTGGGAAGAGAAGATCATCGAGCTGGCTGGCCACCTGGATACCTACATCCCGGAGCCGGAGCGCGCGATTGACCAGCCGTTCCTGATGCCTATCGAAGACGTATTCTCTATCGCTGGCCGTGGTACCGTAGTTACCGGTCGTGTAGAGCGCGGTATCGTTAAAGTAGGTGAGACCGTAGAAATCGTTGGTATCAAAGATACCGTTTCTACCACCTGTACCGGTGTTGAAATGTTCCGCAAGCTGCTGGACGAAGGTCGTGCAGGTGAGAACATCGGCGCGCTGCTGCGTGGTGTTAAGCGTGAAGACGTAGAGCGTGGTCAGGTACTGGCCAAGCCGGGTTCTATCAAGCCGCACACCAAGTTCGAATCTGAAGTGTACGTACTGTCCAAAGAAGAAGGTGGCCGTCATACCCCGTTCTTCAAAGGCTACCGTCCGCAGTTCTACTTCCGTACTACCGACGTGACCGGTACCATCGAACTGCCGGAAGGCGTAGAGATGGTAATGCCGGGCGACAACATCAAAATGGTTGTTACCCTGATTGCTCCGATCGCGATGGACGACGGCCTGCGTTTCGCTATCCGTGAAGGTGGCCGTACCGTAGGTGCTGGTGTTGTAGCTAGCGTAATCGC